>NZ_JBHRSA010000043.1:0-91166 GCF_042643145.1 Virgibacillus xinjiangensis | reverse complement strand
GAATACCGGTTACAATCAGCATAGTTTTGCACGATTTTAGTGTGTCTACTTGACAGGGTCATGTACAACTCCCTCACTCGGGCCCCGGCTCCTCCCCAGCACTCTTCAGCACCCCAAATATTCATCCACGCTTCTTCAAAACTTCCCCAAACACTCCGTCGTCAGCCAGGGAATGGATCCAATCGCCACTTAATCCAGCTTGTTTCAACACGTCGAAAGTGTTTGCGCCACGCGGACCGCCGGCAAAAGTGTATTGCTGTTGGTAGGTGGAGAATTTGAATGGGGACGCGATCTGCTTCTGGGCGGCGCCATTCTCCTTTGTCACATCCACGATCATGTCCCTTGCTTGGATTTGTGGATGTTCTGCTGCTTCTGCAAAACTTAATACAGGTTCCACGCAAGCATCGAGATGTTGGAAGACATCTTGCCATTCCGCAAGTGTCCGTTCAAGAAATGCTTCCCGGACGGCCTGCTTGAAGATCTGCTGTTCCTTCGGTTGATTGCTGGCAGCAAGTTCGGCCATATTCGGCATGCCTAACCCTTCACATAACTTTTTCTGAAATGGCCGCTCCAGGCTGCCGACGGAAACAAAGCGGCCGTCCTTTGTCTCATAATAATCGTAAAAGGTGCCCCCGTTCAGTTCCGTTGCTTCCGGCTCCGGGTTTACTCCGCCTGCCAGATAGCCGGAACCGAACATGGCGTTCAGTGCAAAGGAGGCATCGGTCATGCTGATATCTATGTACTGTCCTTCCCCGGTTTCTTTGCGGTGGATGACTGCTGCCAAAATCGCAGTCACACTGTGCATGGAGCCACCGGCAATATCGGCGATCTGGATGCCCATCGGAACAGGCGGTTCCCCCTTCCGCATAGAATATCCGTTAATGCCGGCAAGCGATAGGTAGTTGATGTCATGCCCTGGCTTATCACGATACGGTCCGTCCTGGCCGTAGCCGGTCAGTGAACAGTAGATGAGTTCTGGATTCACTGCTTTCAATTTGTCATAGTCGAGTCCAAGCCGTTCCATCACACCTGGCCGGAACTGCTCGATGACGATATCGTATTCCTGGACAAGCCTTTTCACGACTTCCACTGCTTCCCGTTTCTTCAAATCCAGTGCGATCGACTGTTTATTACGGTTCAAATGCTGATGGGCAGCGGATTCTGCACCATCTTTCGGCTCCATCTCCCGAATGTAATCAAATCGGCCAGGAGCCTCCACTCTGACTACCTTTGCCCCAAGATCTGCGAGTATCATGGTCGCATATGGACCCGGAAGCAATGTGGAAAAATCAAGGACCTTCAACGAACCCAGCATCATTCTTTCCCCCTATATGTAAATATGGCTGCCTGCCCGGAATCCAGGTAACAGACAGCCAGTGGTCTCCAGCGATCAATTCACTTTTTTCTTGCCTTCCCAATGCATTTCGCGAAGGCGGTATTTCTGCAGCTTGCCTGTCGCTGTCTTCGGAAGTTCTTCCACGAATTCCACCTGCTTCGGTGCCTTGAAATGGGCCATTTCCTCTCGGCAATATGCAATAATTTCTGCCTCTGTCACTTCAGCATTCGGATGCAGCACGATGACCGCTTTCGGCACTTCCCCCCACTTTTCATCCGGTACAGCGATCACCGCTGTCTCCAAGACATCCGGGTGCTTGTAAAGCACACCTTCCACCTCGGTCGAGGAGATATTTTCCCCGCCGGAAATGATCATGTCCTTGGCACGGTCGCGGATTTCAATGTATCCATCCGGGTAGGTTACGGCCAAATCTCCGGTATGGAACCAGCCATCCTGGATGGCGGCGTTCGTCTTCTCCGGATCCTTGTAATAGCCGTCCATCACCACATTGCCGCGGGTCACGATTTCACCAAGCTCCTCACCGTTCCACGCAACCTCTTCCCCATCGGAATGGATGACCTTTGTTTCTCCGTTGAACGCCAGCTCAATGCCTTGTCTAGCTTTGATGGCGGCCTGCTCATCGGCGGATTTCTCATCGAATTCCTTTTTCCACTCATTGTAGAGGATGAATGGCGATGTTTCTGTCAGGCCATAGACATGGATCATATTCAAACCGAGGATATACTGTGCCTTTTGGATCAGTGCAGCAGCAGGAGGTGCACCCGCTGTTGCCATACGTGGGCGGGTTTCAATTTCCACTTCCTTCGCTTTCGGCTCGTTGACGAGCATGTTGACGACGGTCGGTGCCCCGCATAGCAGGGTGATTCCCTCCCGTTCAAACAGCGAAAGAATTTTCGGCGGGTCGACCTTGCGCAGACAGACATGGGTACCGCCTGCTGCCGTGATTGCCCAAACACCGCCCCAGCCATTCGCATGGAACATCGGCAATGTATGCAGATAAACGTCATCATGGTTGACGCCGAGATGGTACATGAAGTTTGCGGCATTCAAGTAATTGCCACGATGTGTGAGCATGACGCCCTTCGGCTTGGAGGTCGTTCCACTCGTGTAATTCAGTGTCAGCAGCTGGTTCTCATCAATTTCCACCATAGGCGGAGTAGTGACAGGGGCATGCTGCAGGAACGACTCATAATCATTCGACTTCAGTTTCGTTTCAAAACCATCCACATGCACGACGACAATCCGCTCCAATGAAAGCCTGTCCTCGATTTCTTCAATCGGCTTGCTGAATTCTTCGTCGACAATCAGCATTTTCGCATCACTATGATTGATGATATATTCCATATCATCTGCAGAGATCCGGTAGTTCAGCGGCACCATCACCGCACCAAGCTGGCAAATGCCATAGAAGCTCTCGAGCATATAATGGGTGTTCGGCAACATCACGGCTACATGGTCGCCTTCACGGATGCCTGCTTCATATAGGGCAGAAGAAAGCTTGTCCGTCCGCTCGCCGAACTCCTTGTACGTAAACGAACGATCATCATCGATCACTGCTGTCTTTTCCGGGTAATATTTCACCGCGCGGCGTTTCCAATCCAGTGGGGTCAGTGGGGAAAACATAGAATCAACTCCATCTATCAGATTTTTCATTCCTAGGGAGTGCTGGTCTTCTAAGTAGAAATAGATAACGCTTACAATTCTGATAATAATATAAAACTACTTATCTTACAATTAGAAAGTGAATTAATTTTTAGAATTCCAATGGCCGATGAAAATAAAAACAGCCTCCCCTCCTTGATGGAGAGAAAGCTGTTTGCAGTTATCGGAACAGATCCAGCAGACGGCCCCAGAAGCCTTTTTCTTCTTCTTGTTCCGGTTCTTCCTGTTCCACTTCATCCTTTTTGATACTTTCCGTTTTGATTACAAATTGAACATTGTCCACTTTTTCATTTTTCTCAGATACAAAAGAGACCGGATCAAAATCGGATTTATCAAATTCATTCATCATCTCATCTATTTCCTTTTGCATCTCGTCCGGCAGGTCACTGGTGGATGCAGCTAGCTCTCCGGTTCCATCATGCAGCTCAGCCGCTCCGTCCTCCAGCTCAGAAGTGCCGTCCGTCAAGCCGGCCATGCCGTCATGCAGCTCTTCATAGGAGGTTGCCAGTTCTGCTGTGCCGCCGGTATATTCTTTCAGCCCAGCGTGGAAGTCTCCATAGCTGGAAGAAAGAGTCTGCAAGCCTTCCTGCAGCTCTGTCATGGATTCATCCACATCCATATTTTCCAAACCGCTTGCCAGGCTGTCCGCCATCTCTGTCAGATTCGTACTCATTTCGCTTAAAGATCCGGCTACTTCATCCAACGTCGGTTCCACGGCGACAAATGCTTCTTTCACTTGGGCATAGGTCTGTTTGGCCGTCTGGGCCCCTTCATACGTTTTCACCAGCTGATCGATGACCTCTGGGTCTGCATCACTCTGGTACAGTGCCTGGATGTCTTCTTCTGCAATGCCTGCTTCAGGAATCGATGCAATACCTTCGTCCAGTGCCTGATATGCCTGCGCATACTGGTCCTTCAGCTCAAGCAAACCTGTTTCGGTTTCCTCCAGGCCGCCGGCAATTTGCCGCAGTCCGTCTTCCAGTTTTTGAAATTCTTCTGTATTCATCTCACTTGAACCGGAACTGACGGAGTCGCTCATCTGCTTGAGGGATGCCTGGATCGATTCCGAGCCTTCCAGCAATTCTGCCGAACCATTATCCAGTCCGATGATGCCATCCCGGTATTGCTCAGAACCGTCATAGAGGCTCTTCACCCCATCGTTCAGCTCAGCCACTCCGCTTTCCAGCTCACCGACCCCTTGGTGGATGTCGGCTGTAGCATCGGACAGGGAGGTCATTTCATTCTTCATTTCGCCGGTATCCGGCTCGTCGATGGACATCACAGAAGGCATGGCCGCGATTTCGATGGCTTCCATCTCCAGGTCGACGGCGTCCGCGCTTACGGTGAAGCTCTCTTCTTTTTCCGGCATGACCGTGAATGTCACTTGCCTGTCCTTCCCTGCGTTTGCCACCATGCCATCGGGTGCTTCGATATTTTCATAGATATCCGTATCCATTGGCAAGGAAATCTGCAGGAGGTAATTGTTGAAAAAGCTGTCCCCCACATCTTCATTTTGAGCGGTCTCTATCTGTATCTCCAGGTGCCCGTCTTGACCCAATAACTCCTCAGGCTTGACGGTTTCGCCATCCAGTTGATAGGAAACATTGATATCCCATGGCAGTGGCTTGTCTTCCAGGTTGCCTTGATAATAGAACTCTTCCTCTTCCGACGTGAAGGCAACACGGTCATCCGTTTGTTCGATGTCTTTCAGATTGGTGAGATTTTCAACACTGGAATACGGCCCATAGTCGATGATCTCACCAGGCTCATCCATCGTGAAATTATTGACGACATACATGCTTTTCTGATCTCCGGCAGGATTCAAGGTGGCATAGACGACTTCATTTTTCGTCGAATAAGAACCTTTTGCCGAGGTGTTGTCCGATTCCTGGGAAGCTCCGTTTTTTTCTGCAGAAACCAGGACGGTCGGCAGAACAAGAAGAAATGCCAGGAATGCCGCCAGTACACGTGTGAATCTCGTTCTCATCATCATTTCCCCTTATAAAAGTTTGCTTTCCATGTTGTCTTTTCGATCAGCCGGTCGAAAATGACCAGCAGTGCAGGCAGCACGAATACGACCAAAATGAACGCAAGCAGTGCCCCCCTGCCCAGCAATAGACCGATGGAAGAAACGATCGGATTGGACGAGGTCAGCCACAGGATGAAGCCGACACTCGACAAAATCGACGCGGATATGAATATCGCGAAAATCTTATCATCGATCGTCTTTTTGATGGCCTGCATTGCAGGCATCTCTTTCCTTAGTGTGTAATAGTTTTCCGTGAACAAGATCCCATAGTCGACCGTGGCGGCCAGCTGGATCGTGCTGATCAGCAAGTATCCGACGTATACCAATGGTGTATCCGTGAAGTATGGCACTGCCAGGTTGATCCACACGGATGCCTGGATGGTCAGCAGCAGGACAACCGGAATCGATATGGAACGGAATGTAAGCAGCAGCACGACGGCCACCGCGACGATCGTCAGCCAGTTGACGAGTGTATTGTCTTGCTGGACGACCTGTTTCATGTCATACAATGTTACACTCTCACCAAGCAGATGGGCCTCTTCATAATAGGAACCAGCCGTTTGCTTGACTTGCTCAATCAGAGAAAAAGCTTCCTTCCCTTCGGCATCTGTTTCCGAGTAAAGCGTGATTCGGGCGTATTCATCCGAATAGAACTGTTCTCTCGTCGATTCATCCAGATAGTCGGGAGGGATCGCCGGACTGATCATATTGACATAGGACATCACACTGGAGACGTTGTCAAGATCTTCCAACTCCTGTACAAGCTCTTCCTCTTTCGCCCGGTCTCCTTCAGGTACCAGCAGCACGATCGGAACACTCTTTCCAAACTCCTCCTCAATGGCAGCTACATCCTGGCCGGCACGTGTCGTTTCCGGCTGTTCGCCTGTGCCATATAGGAAAGTCGTGTTGCTTTGTGCCAAAAAGGCAGGGACGATGACTAATAATACCAACAGAAGGCTGGGAATCCTGAACTTCATGACACGTTTGCCGATATTTTTGATATCCGGAACAAATGGCCGATGCTGTGTCCGGTCGATCCAGTGATAGAACATCAATGTCAATGCCGGCAGGAACACCATGACACTGATAAAGCTGAGCAGGATCCCTTTCAACAGATTGAGGCCCAAGTCCGCGCCAATGCCGAAATCCATGAACGTGAGTGCCGTGAACCCGAAGAACGTCGTCGATGCACTGGCAATGATGGCTGGGAAGGAACGTTTCATCGCCAGCTGCATCGCCTTCGACGGATTGGATACATCCTTGCGGTAATCGGAAAAACTATGCAATAGGAAGATCGCGTAGTCCAGCGACACTGCCAGCTGCAGAATCGGTGCGACGGACTGGGTAATAAAGGATATCTCCCCGATAAAAATGTTCGTCCCCAAGTTGATCAAGATGGAAATCCCGATGGCCGTCAGAAAGAACACCGGCTCCATCCAGGAAGTCGTCGACAGGATCAAGATGATGATGATGATCGGGACCAGTAAAAGTGCTGCATTCATCGATTCACTGCCCGTCATCTTTTGGGAAACCGCCGTATTGACCGCTTCACCGGCAACTGCATTTTCCTCGCCGATCAAATCATAGATCTTGTCGGTGACCTCCACCTCATCGCCCTCACGGATGGTCAATGAAATCAGGGCATGGCGATCCTTGTAATAGGTCTCAACCGTGTCTTCATTGGCCATCTCCAGTGGAACCTTCAGATCGATGACATCATCCAGCCAAGTGACACCACTGATCCCATCGATGGAGGAAAGTTCCTCTTTCATGGCTAGTGCCTCGGTCACCGAAACATCCTGTATCATTACCCGTGTGTTCGCCACCGGCTCGTCAAACTCCTCCTCCATCAACTCCATCGCATTGGTCGAAGGAGTATCCTCCGGAAGGTAGTCGACCATATTATAATTGACATTCACTGCAAACTGCGCAATCGTGCCCGCTACTGCAGTGATGATGAATAATAGAACAATAGCTTTTTTATGTTTAATGATTCGTGCTGCTAGATCGATAAGACTTCATCCTCTCTTGCAAATCCCCTTCATCCAACCTATTATTATATAGACACAGTGTTGGATATTCAACAAACAGTTTTGCAAAATTCGTCAGTTCCCCAACACATCCCTTTGAATGTGTCGGGTTTTTATTAAAATGTTAAAAAGGAGAGGAAAGTATGAGCGAAAAACTCGACCGTCGCAAAAAATATACACGGAAAGTACTGAAGGAAAGCTTGATCGAACTACTGGCTGAAAAGCCGATGTCTGAAATCACGGTAAAGAAAGTGTGTGAAGTCGCCGATATCAACCGTTCGACCTTTTACACCCACTATTCCGACCATTATGAGCTGCTCGGGAAGATGGAAGAGGAAATTACCGAGGACATGAATACGTATCTGAACAGCTACAGCTACGCCATTGAAGAAGAATCCATCCAGATGACCCAGAAAATACTCGAATATATCACCGAAAACAAATTCATGTTCCAAACATTGCTGAAGAAGGATGGTGCACCCACTTTTGAAAAGCGGATGATGGATGTAACACATCGGTTTTTGGTGGAAAATTGGAAGAGCAACAACAATGACAGTGAAGCGAATGTCACGTACTTAAGCACCTTCGTCATCAGCGGCGCCATCCATGTCATCAAAGACTGGATCAAGGACGATATGGATCAGTCCCCAAAAGAAATGGCCGTGCTGATCAATAACTTCATCAATTATGGGCTTTCTTATTTGGATGGAAACGAAAGGCCTAGAACTAAGTAAGGCATGGCTTTGTACACTCATTAATAGTTGTATCCGATCCAGACGAGAATTAGAGTGTTTCAACCTCGTGCAAGGTGGAGGAAGCGAATACTGCGAGGCTCCTGCGGAAAAACGATGGAGCCGAGAGCCCGCAGCTGGGTTTTCGCGCGGGGAGTCGGGCGTTCGTCCGCGGAAAGGGATTGGTATTCGCTTCCGTAAACCAAGCAAGCCTGCACTTCTATCCACTAATGGCCGGCTGCAGTTCTTCCTGTTTATTTGAAACTCCCAGGGAAAGAGTTACATGATCCCCTGGCTGGAGTCTGGATTCATCAGCAGAAGTGTGTACGGTCCATTTTTCATTTTCCACTTGTACCGTATAATGGACTTCTTTTCCTTGGTACTGAGCAAATAGAATCCGGCCCATTATACCATTGCCTTCACCTCTATCGATCTTCCATTGCTCCGGACGGACTGGATACAAGCCTCTACTTTTCAGAGTTTTACGTACTCCTGAATCACCCCAGCGCTCCCATGGGTACTTTTCCGGAACAAAATGATCATCCTTCCATACTCCTTTGATGAGGTTGCATTTGCCGACGAATTGTGCGACAAACTCGGTTTCCGGTTGTGTATAGAGGATTTCCGGGGAAGCAATTTGTTCAATTCTCCCTTTGTTCATGACGATGACTTTATCAGCCATTGCCAATGCTTCGCCTTGATCATGGGTGACAAAAACGATAGAGGCATTGGTCTGGCGATGAATCGATTGAATTTCTTTCCTCATTTCCATCCGGAGTTCCACATCAAGCGCACTTAATGGCTCATCCATCAGCAGCACATTCGGAAGGGCAGCAATGGCCCGTGCGAGAGACACCCTCTGTTTCTGACCGCCAGACAGTTCAGCAGGATAGCGCTGTGCTAATGGCTCCAGCCCTACCATTTGCAATACATCCTTCACTCTCGCATCCCTATCTTTCTTCCCCATCTTCTTGCTGTTCGTATGATGGTGTAAAGCAAATTCGACATGGGCTGCAACCGTCATATGAGGCCAGAGAGCAAAAGATTGAAAAACCATGCCGATGTTTCTTTTTTCCGGTGGCAGGAGGCGGCGATGAGACGCAGCGACGGCCCCATCCATCTCTATTTGCCCATCTGTCGGCTTCATGAAGCCGGCCAGGAGCTTCAGCAAGGTTGTTTTGCCACAGCCAGAAGGACCAAGGATCGCCACAAATTCTCCTCTGTCAATGGTGACATCAACTCCTTCCAATGCTGTAAAGCTTCCATATTTCTTCGTAACCTGTTGTATGTTGATCATTTCCCTTTCAACACCTTTCTCTCCCAGAGTTTACTGAACAGAAGGAATAATAATCCGCCAAGCAAAATAGCTAAAACGATCACACTCGAAAATGCAGTAGAGTAAGTCGAATAACCGGATTGTTCATAATTGAATATGACCACCCCGACCGTCTCTGATCCAGAAGACCATAACAGGCTGGAAACCGTCAGCTCTGTCAGTACCATCAAAAATACGAGGAGCGCCCCTCCGACCAGTCCTGGGAGCAGCAAAGGCAACAGAATGGTTCTCCATTTGACCCAGCCCTTTGCACCCGAAGTCCGTGCAGCTTCCTCCATGGAAGGGTCAATTTGCAGGAATGCCGTATAGCTTCCACGCATCTGAAGGATTAAAAACCGTGTGACATAGGCAATGAATAAAATCCAAATGGATCCGTAAATGCCAGGATTCCATCCAGGGACCGGCTGCATCCACATGAAAATCATACAGAGTGCGAAGACGGTCCCTGGGAGGGCATAGGGGATGGTGATGAATATTTCTGCCATTCTGGACATCCCTCCCTTGTTCTTATAGCGCATATAAGCAAGTGCAGTTCCAGCTGCCAAACAGATACTCATGGTAACGAAAGCCAGCTGCAAACTGTTGGATAAAGCCGCTGTTGCTTTCGAGTCGGTTAGAAATACATAGGCATAATTTTTGAATGATAAATTTTCCAGTGTGAATGGAACTCCATACGCTTTGATAAACGATAGTGCAGCCATCGTTATAAATGGTACGAGACCGGTTACAAGCAAAAATGCCCATATGGAAAACTCGAGCAGCCGTTTCCGGAAAGTTGACAAGAAGAATCGTGGTTCTGGATCACTGGTGACCGTTTCCGTCACTCGACTTTTACGTAGAAGCAGCCATTGTATCAATGTGCCGCCAAGTGCAATGGTACCTAGGATGACAGACAGCACCGCAGCCTTTGAAAACGCCGTCGGTCCGAAGCCGATTGCCTGCTCATAAATATGGGTACTGAGCACCCGGATATTTGCCGGAGTTCCTAGAAAGGCGGGAATCCCAAAGTTATCCAGGTTGGATAAAAAGGCAAGCAAGCCGCCACTGGCAATCCCTGGAAGCGCCAAAGGCAGCACCAATTTCCTCAGTGTCTGTTTTCTTGAAGCGCCCGAAGTAGCTGCCGCTTCTTCCAAGTCCCGCGGGATTTTACGAAACACGTTAACGGTGAACAAATATACCAATGGATAATGCGATAACCCCAGCATGAAAATGATACCACCCATGCTATATAAGTTCGGCGCCTCCAATTGTCCGGGCAGCCACTCCAATAGGGCTGTCACCGGGCCGGATCCACTGAAAAATTGTGTCCATGCCAGCGTCGTTATGTAGGAAGGGATGATAAAGGGAAGAAAAATGAATAACTGCATGATTCTCTTCCCACTCACATGAACATAAGCGATAATCCAGGCCATCACGGTACCCAGCAGCATTGCCAGCAGTGTGGAACCAAAAACCATCACCACGGTATGTTGGATCGTCTGCCATGTAGACCGTTCCCTCAGCACCTCTGTATAATGGGCGAAAGTAAGAGCTCCCTCTTGATGGAAACTCAGCCAGACAAGCCGGAGCACCGGCAGCATGAAAACGAGAAAAACGAATAGAAGTCCTAGCCAGCCGTAAACATGCTTCTTTTTGAATGAAACAGAAGAGAAAGGCCATGCCTTTTCTCTCCTTTCCAATATCGGTTGATTGGTAATCATGGATGATCTCTCCCTTGCCATTGCGCTTGTTCCTTACGATTATTCTTGGCCGAAAACCTCTCCGAATTGTTGCTTGTCTGCTTCTCTAGCTTTTAACAACTCCGACGTCTCAGCTTCTAATACATTCATTTCATCCAATGTTTTCAGTCCTTCCGGTGCTTCAATCCCTTCCCTTATCGGGGTGTAACCGAGTTCGGATGCAAGCTTCTGCCCTTCTTCCGATAAAATGAAGTCGACAAATGCTTTGGAGGCTTCTTCATTGTCTGTATTTTTCATAATGCCAACAGGTTCTGTAATGACCGGCACTCCTTCCGAAGGGTAGACCAATTCTACAGGCGATCCTTCCTTCGCTGCTCGGGCTGCCAGGTAGTCGACGATCATGCCATAGCTCTGTTCACCCATGGCAACTCCTTCCAGAACCGCGCCATTCCCCTGAGTGATCATGATTTCATTAGCTTTCAATTGTTCATAAAATTCCCAGCCCATATCCTCTTGTCTTGTGAGGACACTCAAATTATAGGCCGCTGCTCCGGAATAGAGCGGACTTGGCATGACCGTCTTTCCTTTGGATGATTCATCTGTCAGTATGTTCCAGCTGTCAGGAAGTTCATCCACTTCATTTGTATTCACCACGATACCGGTAGCCATCACCTTGGTTCCTGTATAGGTACCATCCGGATCTACAAAGGAAGCAGCAATTGCTTCCGCTTCTGGAGATTCATAGGAAAGCAGCATATCCTCTTCCTTGAAATTTTCAAAGGTGACTGCATCCGCTACCAGCAGCACATCAGCCTGGATATCACCTGCTTCATTCTCCGCCTGGATTTTGGATACTACTTCCTCTGTCCCTGACCGGAACACCTCTACCTCCACTTCCGGGTGCTTCTCTTGGAAGGCATCTACTAAGGCCTGAGCATCTGCATCAGGCTGTGAGGTATAAAAGTCAACCGTGCCTGTCACCCCACTCCCCCCATCACCTGCACTTGCTTCTTCCTCACCGCTGCATGCGGCCAGAATGAATACGGACAATAAGATCATCAAACCAACAAGTGACTTACGCATGTGTCGTTTCCTCCTTTTGTATGGTTGGAACCTCTTGGAACCATTTTTCAATCTGTTCTCTTTTTCTCGTCTGTGCCTGCCGGAATTCCACCGGTGACACCGTAACATAGCCTTGCTTGAGCTTAGAGAAATCACTGTCTTCCTTTGCATGTTCTACTTTTATCCACTCATCCTTCAGCCAATGGAAAGCATTGCCGTGCGGATCATGGAAGCCTGCATGCCTATATCGGGAGACAGCCATATCAAGCGGCACGACCGCCACTCCTTCACATTGATGCTTCGGCAGATTCGGGAAGTTGATATTAAGAAACATCCCCTTCGGAATCTTATGTTGACTGATGGTCCGCACGACATCATAGATAAGCGGACGGACTTGCGATTCTTTCATTTCACTTTCTTGAAAAGCATTCAATGACATGGATACGGCACGCACCCCGTATAAGCTTGCTTCTGCCGCTCCTGCCATCGTTCCGGAATAATAGCAATCCCTTCCTATGTTAGGCCCTGCATTCAACCCGGAAAATACGATATCAGGCTCTGCATCCAATAGCACATCCAATCCCAGTTTGATACAATCCGCAGGTGTTCCGTTTACCGCCCATGCCCCTTTTGCACCGGGGAATATATGGACAGCCCTTGCTTTCAGCGGCCTCCTCAATGTAATGGAATGGCTGACAGCGCTTTGTTCCTTGTCCGGACAGACAATATATACGTCTCCAAAATGCTGCAGCACTTCCACCAACATCGATACGCCTGGAGCAAATATTCCATCATCATTGGTTACTAAGATGTTCAATTTTCGTCCTCCTCTGAAGAAATGGGGTATTCTCACGTATATACTGGAGGTTTTTCTGCAGCCAGTTCAGATCCTTACTTTGATCCAGCCCTTCCACCACCACCGGTATACAATCATTTTGCAGGAAATACGATAATGTTTCTTTTTCGATCTTACCCTCTCCCAAGGGCAAATGGAGGGTTTGTTCCGTTGCATCACTGATGTGGATTTTTCCTACCTGATTCAGTTCCTCCCATACGCTACGGCTATCTATGTCCAGTGGCATATGAGCAACGTCGAAGGTGGTCTGCAAGTACGGTGGGAACCCTTCAATGATCCTGTTCATGACGTGTGCATTCGTCACAAACTCTTTCGGCTTCTGTTCCATGATTTCCATGGAAACTACTATATCTTTCTGCATCGCATATTCCGTGATCACTTCCAACGATGCTGTCAATAAATCTTCATGCAGGGAATGGGCGAGATCCGGCAAGGTCAATCTTCCTGGATGAAAGGTTACATTGTCTGCACCTAGCTGGGCCGCTAAATCGATGGAATGCCTCACCTCTTGGACCGATTGCTTCCGTATCCCTTCATTCAGTGCACAAAGGTTGAGGTCCCAACTTGATGCATGCAGCGTGGCTGTCAGATTCAGTTGCTTCAGCTTCTCATGGATGTCCTCCGGTTTTTCGTTGAACCTCCATACATGTTCGGACCAAATCTCCACTCCATCCCACTGTTCCTCTGCTGCCATATCCAGCACCGTACGGATCGGGTATGACCATGCTAGTGTGGAAGCAAATAAGATGCTCATATCGTCAGCACTCTCCTCTCCCACTCCATCAAATCAACTTCTTCACCAATAGAAACACTTCCGATAGGGTACGGGTTCCGAGACGCAGGACCGTGAAAATCACTGCCTCCCGAGACCAGCAGCTGATTGGCCTCTGCCCACGTTTTCCATTTTTCTCCTTCCTGCTTGGTGTGCTTGGAATGGTAAACTTCTATACCGTCCAGTCCCTGTGCGATAAGGTCTTCCAATGGAACATCGAACCCATAGATGCCCGGATGAGCCAAAAAGGCCAGTCCCCCTGCTGCATGGATCAGCTGGATGGCCGCTGCCGCTGAAAACGGGGCGCGCTCGGCGTAAGCTGCTTTTCCCTTTCTCAACAAGGTGTTGTATGCCTCTTCTCCTGTGCTGAAGTAGCCGACTGCTGCCAGTTCATCCGCAATATGTGTCCGGACCAGTACACCTTTCCCTGCACGTGCCATACATGCTTCCATGGAAATGGAATATTGGAGGGTATGCAGGTTCTCGATGATTTTCTTTCCCCACCTGACCCTTTCTTCCTGTCGCCACGTAATATGTGCTTTCATTCCTGGATGCTCAGGATCAAACAAATAACCAAGAATATGTAATTCACCCAGCTCCCCGTCGGTGTTCAGTTCAATGCCTGGGATCAGATGGATCCCTTCCCTTTCAGCCATTGGTTTTCCATGTTTGTACCCCTCGATGGAATCATGGTCGGTTATGGATAGAACACCTATATTCTTTCTCTTTGCCGTTTGGATGATCTGTTCCGGCGACCAATGCCCATCGGAGTAGATGGAATGAATATGCAAATCCAAGGCCACTCCCTCCCCTTCTTTTGTTCGTTCACCTTTATTATAGAAAAGGTATATGAAAGCAGAATGAAGACAGATTGAAGAAGTGTAAAAAGTCTGTTAACTTGGCGAGAGATAAAATAGTCGCAAAGCAAGGGGATTTATAGAAAAGGAGGGAGATAAATGTAAAAAAATTTACACTGTTTTAAAATTCATTATTGATATTCCATGTGTGCTGCTGATATATCCTGGCTACTGCGGATTTCCCATGTGTGCTGCTGATATATCCAAGCTACTGCTGATTCCCCATGCGTGCTGATGATATACCCTGGCTACTGCGGATTTCCGCGTTGGACTGCTGATAAAGCCGCGCTACCGCTGATTTCCCATGTGTGCTGCTGATATACCCTGGCTACTGCGGATTCCCCATGCGTGCTGCTGATAAAGCCGCGCTACCGCTGATTCCCCATGCGTGCTGCTGATATATCCGAGCTACTGCTGATTTCCCATGTGTGCTGCTGATATATCCTGGCTACTGCGGATTTCCCATGTGTGCTGCTGATATATCCAAGCTACTGCTGATTCCCCATGCCCGAGGCACAAAAAAATCCTCCCCGGGACGGGAAGGATTTCTCCTTTGTACTAGTTTACACAGGTAATATAGAAATGGGTCCAACACTCTTTCTTAAAAATCATATTCTGCTTCTTTTTCTTCCCGGATCCGTTGGAAGGTCTCCGCCAACACTACCGTATCTTCCACCAGGCGGTCGATGCGGAACAGGACATCATCATCGACGATCTCTTTGCGATAAAAATCTTTTTCCTCGATGAATACATAGGTCTGTACCACCTGTGCTTTCATATATGCCAGAATTGGTTTCAGCTGCTGCTCGGCAATCAGATAATGTTTGGCAGATCCGGCTGTCACCAGCATGCTGACCACCTTTTCACGAAAGGCATCGACCGGCAGCAGGTCGAAGATGTTCTTCAATGTCGCGGGGATGGATGCCTGGAAAATAGGTGTCCCGATAATGATGGCATCTGCCTCCATGATGGTCTGGGTGACATACCCGGTGTCACCTTCATACTCCATGAAATTCCGTCCATCACTGAACTGGATGTCATAGTCAGCCAGATCAAGCAATACCGCTTCAGTGTCCGGGTATTTTCCTGCCAATGTTTCCATCGTATGGTTCATGGCTGTTCGTGTTTTCGAACCGACATTCGATCCGGATAAACCTACAATCTTCATGTTTTTATTCCCCTTGTTTTTTTGCTGTATATTTTCTGATGGCCGGAAGGATTTCCGTGCCAATCAATTCAATGTTCTTTCGCAACTGGTCGAATGGCATGCCGCCGAAGTCGATTTGCGCAATATACCGTTGATGTCCGAACATTTCATGCTGGTAGAGAATCTTTTCAATGATCTCCTGCGGGCTGCCGATATTCATGATACTAAGCGGGTCCGCACCTTGTGCAAACAACTGCTTCGAAAAGCCTTGTCCATTCGTTTTCTTCATCCCTTCATTGATGTGGGGATACATCTCCCTCAGCGCTTGTTGGGAAGTCTCGGCTGCATAGAAGAAACCGGCTGTCGCCACCGGCAGTTCGGCCGGATCATGGCCTCCCCGTTCAGCAGCGTCCCGATACGCGTCCACCGTCCGCTTGAATACGGAAGCCGGGCCTCCTAAATGTGCCATGAACATCGGCACGCCGGCATAGCCTGCCTTAATCGCGCTTGCAGGTGTTCCACCGACGGCACGCCAAATCGGGAGTGAGCCATTTTTCGGACGCGGAAGCACTCTGGCATTCCGTAATGGGGCACGGAATTCGCCGCTCCAATTGACTACTTCTTCTTCATTGATCTGCCGCAGCAGGTCGAACTTTTCCTCATACAATTCCTCATAATCGCGAAGGTCATAGCCCAACAAGTCGAAGATGCCTACGCGTGACGCCCGGCCGGCAATGATTTCTGCACGGCCCTTCGACAGGAGATCGAGGGTGGCGAAATCTTCATAGACACGGACCGGATCGGATGTACTGATGATGGTCGATGAACTGGCGATCTTGATGTTTTCCGTTGCCTGGGCGATGGCTGCCAGTACGACTGTGTGTGCTTGTGTCGCAAAGTACTCCTGATGGCTTTCTCCGACACTGAAGAAGTCGAGGCCTGCTTCGTCGGCAAGCTTGGCATATTCAACGATTTCGTGGAGCCTTTGTTCTGCCGAAATCCTATCACCCGTCTTCGGGTCCGGCAGGTGGTCTCCCAGTGTATAAATGCCGAATTCCAGGCCATTGCTTTGATCTATCCGATAATTTTCCAAACTGAACCCACCTTCCTTTATGTCATCCGCGGCTATTGATTTATAATTACACCTGCTTGAGCACACCTTAGGGGAAAAGTGTTTCTCCATCGTTCGGGCAAAACACTTCGCTTTCCGTGGGCACGGCCTCAGTCTCCTCAAAAGAAGAGCACTTCTTCCGGGGCCTTCGGACTGGTGCTGCTCCCACAGGAGTCTACGCATTTTACCTCCACTATGTTTGGTTTCCCAGTCTTCGGTTGTGCGTGGATGATATGGACGCCATAAAAATCAAATATACGCTGTGAACTATGAAAACCTAATTTCTTCCAGTAGTCTTCCAAAAGATGCTAGCATTCTCCGAAAATGTAATTAGTCGCCTAGCGGAGGAAATCCAGGGAGACTCCAGCGGGAACCGTGACCAGAGTGAGACCCCACAGAACGTCAGTTCGAGGAGGCTCACGGGTCACCCGCGGAAAGCGTAGTGGTATTTCCGCAGCGACTTTTGAAGCACATTTCTTGCTTAATGTCTAATCTGCTGTAACATATCTCCAAAATTTCCTTCCTTACCTATTATAATCTATAAGAGGATCAGATTATAGGGAGCCGGCTTATGCTTGTCGGACAGCGTCAGCGAAGCAACAGGGCAGGACCCGTCGGCACCATAAAAAAGAGCTGTCCCTAAGTCTCTATAGACTTTGGAACAGCTACTCACTCCTTTTATCAAGCAGGAAGGCTAACCCTCCCTCTTTAACTGATGGTATAGTTTTTATGCGCGACAATCGTTTTGTTTCCACTGAACTCCACATCTGTATGATTTTCAATGACTTTCACCATCACCGAATTTTCATAGACCTTTTCAACGATGCCTCTCGCTCCGTCCATAAAAGAGATTTCATCGCCAATCATTGCCTTTTCTACTTCTTCTTGGTTAGGTTCCACATTCATCCCTGCCTTTCCTATAAGATGCTGTTATTCTATACCCTTCCATCACAAGGATAACACATTTACCCCTGGACAAGAGAGTATCCCCTTCTGAAAAACCCCATGTTTCGACAAAACCCACAAGATTCGAATACCTTTAATTTGCCTTTCAAGGGCTATTTTATCCCCAGAGAAGGCTTTCTCGTAAAATTTAATGTCTCCGTATCAAGGGTCGACGTATTCAAAAATATAATTGCAACAGCAAAACAGCAAACTCGGAGGGTTCAAAATCAAAAAATGAGATCACCCTTCCGCTTGATGACAGGTTTCATATTCCCCTTTCATAACCCAGCTATCACAGGCCAGCCCTTGGTCATGGTATACCTCTTTTTCTACATCCAGTGCCACGCTTCTGTCAGAATTCGGATAGGCTGGTTCCTCATGGTCGATGGACAGTGTATCGTCATCGGCCCACTCCATCGAAAAGCGGCTTTTGGCATCACTATAGTAGATCGTCTTGGCCTCATTCGTCTTATTATCCTTGACCTCCACCCATAGATCAACACCACCAGCAGCTCCTCCGTAGGTCCTGTAATAAGCATTTGCTGTATACTCACCTGTCGGGGACGATACCGGCCCCCTATAGAACTCACCATCATCCGTATCAAAGGTGAAGAAGTACTTCGTATACCCTGCCTGAAGAAAAACCAATGCGATACCTATCATAAGGGCCGTCCCCACCTTTTTAGGGAATGGCTTCTTGTTTAAAAAGGCAGCGGCCAACTGAATGAGAAAGACTACTAGAAGGACAAGGCTGGCCAGCAGCACCAATAACCCAAATAAATTCAGATAAATTCGGATCCCCTCCCATTTCCATGCAATCCTTACGACTCAAAAAGAACCTTCACTCCCGAAACGGGGGAAGGTTCTTACGAAGAATTTATTGTGTCACTGTTTCTTTTTCGTTCAGGCCAAGTGCCTCCGCATTGGAGCGGTGGACTTCCTTCAAAAGCTCAGGATGTTCTACAAGAGACTTGCCGTACGAAGGAATCATCTCCTTGATTTTCTGCTCCCATTCCTGCCTATATTGCGGGAAGCATTCCTCCAGCATGTCGAGCATGACAGGAACTGCCGTGGAAGCTCCTGGGGAAGCACCCAGCAAGGCTGCGATCGATCCATCTTCTGAATTGACAACCTCCGTACCGAACTGAAGGGTACCTTTTCCACCTTCTTCGGTGTCCTTGATCACCTGCACTCGCTGGCCGGCCGTCACTAAATCCCAATCTTCGCTTTTTGCGTCCGGGATGAATTCACGCAGTTCTTCCATGCGTTGTTCTTTTGATTGGATGACCTGCTCGATCAAATATTTGGTCAGGGAAGCATTCTTCACTCCTGCGCCTACCATTGTAAAGAGGTTATCCTTCTTCACTGACGTCACTAAGTCGAGCATGGATCCGGTTTTCAAGAACTTCGGCGAGAAGCCGGCAAATGGCCCGAACAACAGGGACTTTTTATTGTCGATGAACCGGGTGTCCAGATGTGGCACGGACATCGGTGGAGCACCAACCTTCGCCTTGCCGTATACTTTTGCATGGTGTTTCTCGATGACCTCCGGGTTGTTGCATACCATGAACAGCCCGCTTACCGGGAAGCCGCCAATGCGCTTAGATTCGGGAATACCGGTTTTTTGCAATAGATGCAGGCTTCCGCCCCCACCGCCGATGAATACGAAGTCCGCCGTATGGTACTCGATTTTCTCGTTCTCCATATCGAGGACTTTCACTTCCCATGATCCGTCCTCCGCACGTTGGATGTCCTCCACAGAATGCTTGTAGTTCACTTCAAGGCCATCTTTCTCCAAATGGGAGAAGAGTTTGCGCGTCAACGCACCGAAATTGACATCGGTGCCCGTATCAATCTTGGTCGCCGCTATCGCTTCGTCAGAAATACGGCCCTCCATGATCAATGGGATCCATTCTTTCAGCTTTTCCGTATCCTCGGAGAATTCCATACCCTCGAACAGCGGATTGTTTGACAGCGCTTCAAAACGTTTTTTCAAGAAATTCACATTTTCTGCCCCATGCACCAAGCTCATGTGTGGCAACGATCTGATGAAGTCCTGTGGGTTATCTAACAAATTATTTTTTACAAGGTAAGACCAAAACTGCATAGAAACCTGGAACTGGCTGTTGATCTTCACAGCTTTACTGATGTCCAAGGAACGGTCCGGTTTCTCGACCGTATAGTTCAGCTCGCACAAGGCAGCATGCCCTGTTCCGGCATTGTTCCATTCATTGGAACTTTCTTCTCCCGGTTTATCGAGCTTCTCAAACGTTGTGATGTCCCATTCTGGTGCCAATTCTTTCAAGATTGTCCCCAAAGTTGCACTCATGATTCCGGCGCCAATTAAAATGACGTCCCTCTTCGTCTGTCTGTTGCTCATATCTATCAACCTTTTCCCCTAAATTTTCAGAAAAGATGCAGTCGCCACGCCAGACATCGGCCGCGTATCGCCCACCATCTCCCCTGTCTCCCTTTGACTTTCTTATCATTTACCATAATTACTAATAGACTAAATTCTCTACTATTATACGATAATTTTCAGTTATTGAAAAGCCGCTAGCAGTCCCATACACTTTCGTCCAGCTGCTGTCGACCGCCTCAATCCCACGCTCTGCAAGGGTTTCACCACATCTCTCAACCTGCCAGAAAAAACTATAAAATTCGACAAAATTCTTCTCACTCCGCTCGCTTCTTTCGATTGCCGTATACAAAGTTTTGGATGAATTCCAGCTGATCATCTGTCGGATTCGCATTCCGAATGTCGTTAAATTGGGCGACAGCTTGATCCACAACAACTTCTTCCCCGACAATTTCACCGATGCTTACCAAATCGTCCAAGAATCTGCCCATCTCTTCATTCGTTTTCGGAGCTTGATGTCCTGTAACATAATGGTCGGCCTCATACTTTACAACTTTATTCAATAGAGTGGAGAGTTTGTTCCTGTCATAGCTCCACTCCCCGCTATAAAAATCCTGATAGATGCAGTCCCCCAGAAACATCACCCTCTCCTCGGGTATATGAATGATCGAAGAATCCTCAGCATGTTCTCCACCGACATGCTCCATCACACAGGTGATGCCGCCCAAATCGATTTCAATCCTGTCGTGGAACGTCATATCCGGTATGATCAGCTCCAACTCATCCCGTACAGGCATTTCCCGTTTGATCATATCCCTGCAAAATTCGATTTCTTCGCCAGTCTCCACTCGTGCATCAAGGGAGGCATCGTCCCATTGGAGGGTTTTCATCTTCTCGAGCTGCTTTTTCGTTTTCTCCTGGCTGATGGTAAACAGTCCCATCGTCTTCATTCCGAAAACATGGTCCCAGTGCCAGTGTGTCAGGAGGACAAACTTGACCGGCGCCACGTCCATTTTTTCGATCTCATTCATAAAATCCCTTGCATGGGCAGGAGAGTTTCCAGCGTCGACAATTACACTGAAATTCTCTCCGCAAACCAGGCCTAACGCAGGCCGGTCCGTCTCTGAATAATGGGGCATATAGTACACATGGTCAGATAGTTTCTTGAGCAATTCACATTCCTACTCTCTGTTGATTGACTTGTTGTTTGAGCTATTTCCATATTTAGATACGATTCCAATCTCCCTATTCAATTATAGCAGTT
Source organism: Virgibacillus xinjiangensis (assembly GCF_042643145.1). Classification (NCBI taxonomy): domain Bacteria; kingdom Bacillati; phylum Bacillota; class Bacilli; order Caryophanales; family Bacillaceae; genus Virgibacillus; species Virgibacillus xinjiangensis. Next base: position 69,969 of record NZ_JBHRSA010000043.1, on the reverse strand, counting down.
TCCACTAAAACAGAAAACGCTTCCATACGTAATTATTTTTTTGATTACGATACAAAATTCCAAAGATGGCCGGATGCCCTATATTTCAGGAACTTCTGTAATTCTGGTATACTTCTCTTGTATTTCAGATTCATACGTAGGAGGATATTTCATGGAGAATGACATCATACAATCGTTGAAGGCCCACCGGTCGTTCCGTTCCTATCAGGATAAGCCGGTGGCTGACGATCAACTCGACCAAATCATCGAGTCGGTCCAAGCATCCCCCAACTGGGCCAATGGACAGCAATACTCCATCATCGCGGTGAAAGATGAAGAACGCAAAAAGCGGCTGGCGGAGCTGTGCGGAAATCAGAAGCATATCGAGGAAGCTCCGGTTTTCCTGGTCTTCTGTGCAGATTTCTACCGGACACATATGGCCAGTAAGATGGAACGTAAATCGATGGAAACCATCAACGATATCGACACGCTCATCGTCGGGGTGACAGATGTCGGTATCGCCCTAGGGACAGCAGTGGCAGCTGCAGAATCATACGGCCTCGGCACCGTTGCCATCGGTGGAATCCGCAGAAATGCGGTAGAAGTTGTCGAAGCCCTGGACTTGCCGGAATACGTCATCCCTGTATCCGGCCTTTGTATCGGCCATCCCGCAGAAGACCCTGGGCAAAAACCACGCCTTCCAAAAGAAGCCATTTATCATGAAGAGCGTTACAATCATGAATTGGGGCCACTGCTGGAAGAATATAATGAGACATATTCCCAATATCTGCAGGACCGATCAAGCAATAACCGTACCGGCACATGGACCAATTTCGTCGCTACCTTCTTCAGTAAACCATATTACAAAGGGGTTGCCGACATGCTGCGGAAGCAAAAATTCCCCGGCGGTTAGTATAGAAAGATGCAGAACGCCAAGCACGTTCTGCATTTTCTTTTATATAGAGCCAGGGCTGTGGGCTGGTTCTACGGCTGATATGTACTCTCTCCTGGGGATACGCCGCTTCTCCTGCTGATAAACCGGTGCTACCGCTGATTCCGAGGCGCTTCTGGCGATAAAACGATGCTGCGGCGGATTTCCAGCATCTCCAGCGGATTCCCTGCTCCTCCGGCGGATTTACTTTCTCTCCTGGGGATACGCCGCCCCTCCTGCCGATTCCGACGCGCTTCTGCTGATAAAACGATGCTGCGGCGGATTTCCAGCATCTCCGGCGGATATCTACTCTCTCCGGAGGATACGCCGCGTCTCCTGCTGATTCCGACGCGCTCCTGCCGTTAAACCGGTGCTACCGCTGATTCCCTGCTGCTATGGCGGATATCCCTTCTCTCCGGAGGATACGCCGCGCCTCCTGCTGATTCCGACGCGCTCCTGCCGTTAAACCGGTGCTACGGCTGATTCCCTGCTGCTATGGCGGATATCCTTTCTCTCCGGAGGATACGCCGCGCCTCCTGCTGATAAATCGGTGCTTCTGCTGATTTCCTGCTGCTCCGGAGGATATCCCGCGCCTCCTGCCGATTCCGACGCGCTCCTGCCGATAAATCGGTGCTTCTGCTGATTTCCTGCTGCTCCGGCGGATATCCCTTCTCTCCGGAGGATACGCCGCGCCTCCTGCTGATAAATCGGTGCTTCTGCTGATTTCCTGCTGCTCCGGCGGATATCCCTTCTCTCCTGGGGATACGCCGCGCCTTCTGCTGATAAACCGGTGCTACCGCTGATTTCCTGCTTCTCCGGCGGATATCCCTTCTCTCCGGAGGATATCCCGCGCGCTCCTATCCAGCACTCAGGTTATCCATCGATTCATATATGTGGCAATTCCTCTTTTGGAACAGCACGCCAACCATTTGCTGCAAGTCTTTCCACATAGGATTCCATACTGATTTCCTCCCTGTCCATCAGCAGGGGCGTGAGCGAAACAAAGCATTCATTAGAGGCGTACCGGATGGTAACTTTTACAACTTCGTATCCATTATGAAACCCGGGATCAAAGCCGGGGTCGTCCAGGATATCCCCTTTGATGGGACGGATGTCCGATTCCACCGTTTTCATCATCAGTTTAGAAGGAGCATTTACCTGCTCCCCCTTTGTGCTCGTCACGAAAATGAGCAAATTTATCTTCATGAGACATTCTCCTTCTATAACTAGCCTCGACAAGTTTAATGAATGGCTATAGGACAAGGCCTACCCCTGGGAAACACCGGTAAACGAGGCCTTCCCGCTACCTGGGCTGTCCCATACTCCCCTAACCACTAACTCCTCAGGACGTTTCTTCTTCATATGTAACAAAAAATGGTGCAATTGAAGAACCGGCGATAGCAACTGCCAAGGCTATGCCTAGCGTGGCCAAGAAGCTGCTGAAACTAGTAAAGATAAAACCGACCACCATCATGGGCAGGATGGAGAGGGACGTGAACAGGACCCTCCCGCGAGTGGTAACGTGATGGACGGTGCCACAATTGGCACAGGTAATCGGCTTATAATTCAGCCAAAACGATTGATAGATTTCCTTCCAGCTGAACGGCTCTCCGCACTTTTCACAGGTTTGCACGATATCCCCACCTTCCGTCTGTTATCTTTTGAAAGTCTATCATACCGAAAAGAATCCCCAATGGATAAAAGCGAACATCCAATGGGGAGGTCATCCTTTCCTACAGGTCTATTGCCAGAATGGTTTCAACCACTTTATGCACATGGATTCCTGTCGTGTTCAATTGTGGGAGGTCCACATCATCTTCCTTGATGATCATCGGCAGTTCCGTACAGCCTAATATGACGCCTTGTATATTTTCCTCTTCGATCAACCGCTGAATAATGGCCAGATATTCCGCTTTAGTCTCCTGATTGACGATTCCATTTTCCAGTTCCTCTACAATCGTCTCGTGTATATACTGTTGTTCCGACTGGTCCGGCACGACGATCTCCTTGTCACGAGATGTAAATGCCTTTTTGAAAAAGTCATGTTCCATGGTGAACTTTGTACCAAGCAGGCCGAGTCTGTCCAGTCCTTTCTTCTCTGCCTGTTGGTAGGTTTCTTCCACAATACTGATCATAGGGATCTTCACCTGCTGTTGCACTCGATCAAAAACAAGATGGGGAGTGTTCGCCGAAATAATCGCGAAATCCGCTCCAACCGCTTCCAGTTTCTTGACAGCATCAGACAAATAAGTGACAAGCCCGTCCAAATCATCATTGCTGATATAATCAAACACCTGGTACATACTGATACTGTTGATGAAAAGCTCGGGCAGGACTTCTTTCTTGCCCAGCCGCTCTTGATAATTCGAGATGATGGACTGGTAATAATCGACGGTTGATTCTGGTCCCAGTCCACCTACGATTCCTACTTTATTCATCGTATCCTCTCCTAACATCTACTGTTTCTGCTATTGCGGCATCCAGTATGAATTTTCCACATCCTGTTGCCTCTTACTCTGGCTTTCTCTCATTTTTCGCCAACCATGTTCATTTGCTGGATGTAATCCGTACATAATATCCATCCGGGTCGACTACTCGGAAGTCCTTCAATCCCCATGGCCTGTCTGCGAGTTCCATATGAATAGGATAAGCTTTAGCTTTCACTTGGTCATAAACCTGTTCTACATCATCCGCTTCCAGCACCAGTTCCACCCCGAGTCCCGGCCGTTGATCAGCTGTGGCTTTAAGGGGATGATGGTCTGGCAGGTTTTTCATCTCGCTCAACCCTAAGACAGCGTTCCCTTTCCTGACAGATATATAGCTGCTGTCCAATTCACCCGGTACCTGGAATGCTAAGACGTCGCGGTAAAATTCGACCGAGGATTTCAGACATGCAACGAACAGTTCGACTCTAATATTCATCTTCAGCCCCCTCCTTGTGACCAACACATCATTCTCTTCTATGTATATCTGGTTTTTATTTTACGGGAGAGTCCCATCGGGAGCAATTTTATTATTTTTACAAAAGAGCCAATTCTTGAAAAAAGTGATAATCTGAGTGCCTGAAAGAACTGTCCATGTCTAAAAATTTTCTTCCCAACCATACTGGATACAAGAAAGTGAAAAGGAGGTCCGGTCCCATGTTGAACGATGATTTAAAAGTAATCATGGAACTGAAGAAAATGTTGGTACAGCATGCCGTCCCCATCTCTGTGAGACAGGATATAGATGAACAATGTGACCAGGTGAGAAAAGGCGGCAAGACACTAGCGGAAATAAAAGAGAATGATCCCTTCATCGGGGAAGTCATTGACATGGCAAGAAAAAGAACTAAAGGGTAGGAATGGGGTGGATCCCCTAAGATCCAATCAATCAACAGGCAATATTCCTATGAGTCTAATAGCAGCATCCAACATGGCGATCCCGTCTAGCCCCTTGTTATAGCTTCAGGCTATAGCAAGAGATAGTTTTTAAGTGTTACCTTATATCTTCCTTCCCATGCTACACTGACGTTAACCAAATAAAAAGCAAATCAGGGAGGAAATATAATGACAAAAACGGCCATCAAAGCACCTTACAGGGCAGACCACGTTGGCAGCCTGCTTCGCCCCCAGTCCATCCATGACGCAAGGAAGGACTTCGCACAAGGCACCATTACAGGGGAACAACTGCGTGCCATTGAAACGGAAGAAATCAAACGCATTGTCGACAAGCAGATTGAAGCCGGCCTCCAGGCAGTAACGGATGGAGAGTTCCGCCGGAGATTCTGGCATACCGATTTCATGGAGCATTTGAACGGTGTGGAGGGATATGTGCCGGAACATGGCTATAAATTTGTTGGAGTGGAGACAGAGGCATATGACGTCCGGGTAACGGATAAAATTTCCTTCACGCCGGACCATCCACACTTGAAAGATTTCAAGGAATTCAAGGAAATTGTCGGTGATCGTGCAGTGGCAAAAATGACCCTGCCGAGCCCGAACCAATTTTTCAATGCCGGTATCCGCAACGAGGAGATCTATCCGAATATCGAAGACTTTGCCAATGATGTCATCCAAGCGTACCGTGATGCACTTCAAGCATTCTATGATGCCGGCTGCCGTTATTTGCAGCTCGATGATGTGTATATTGCCGGACTATGTGCGCCGGAACTTCCATTTGCCAAAACCGATCTCGAGCGGGATCAGCTGATCGACCTCGCTTTGAGTGTCGTCAACGGTGTGCTCAAAGACAAACCGGAGGACTTGGTGGTCACTACCCACCTTTGCCGTGGAAACTATCAATCTGCCTATGCATTTGAAGGGCCATATGACCGGATCGCCCCGAACTTCCTGGCAAAGGAAAAAGTGGACGGTTTCTTCCTGGAGTATGATGATGAGCGTTCCGGTGACTTCAAACCGTTAGAACATATCCCTGAAGGCGGAGCACAGGTGGTACTTGGCGTGTTCACTTCGAAAGACGGCGAATTGGAAGATAAGGAAGCAATCAAGGCTCGTGTAGAAGAAGCTTCCAAGTATGTGCCGCTTGACCAGCTGTGCATCAGCCCGCAATGCGGATTTGCCTCCACCCACCACGGCAACAAGCTGACAGAGGAACAGCAGTGGGCCAAGCTGAAATATATTGTCGATGTCTCCAAAGAAATTTGGGGATGACCCAGAACACAACGGGCGCAATTCTACTAGAGAATTGCGCCCTTCTTCTGCCCAAAACTTGGCTGAAATGCACAAGGATGGTGAAACGAGTATATAGAATCAAACGATGGAAGGCATGATCTGAATCCCATAAAATGGGGAATACCTAAACAAAAAAACTTTATTTTTATTGAGCAAAATGGTGGAAGGAATCCTTTGCACGGAGTATTGTAGTAAAGCACAAATAACATTGAAGGAGCTTCCATGATGAAAGAAAATGGCCCGACCTATGAATACTTAGCCGAAAACCCCAACTTCAAAGTCATGCCGATCATGCTTTCCTTGATCATCGGTGCGTTTTTTGCCATTTTGAATGAGACATTGCTGAATATCGCCTTGACCACCTTGATGCAAGAATTCGGCGTCACCATCACCACCGTGCAATGGATGGCCACTGGATTCATGCTGGTGATGGGGATCGTCATCCCGGCTTCAGCTTTGCTGCTGCAATGGTTTACGACAAGACAATTATTCTTGGGAACGATGATGACGTTCACGATTGGTACAGCAATCTGTGCAATGGCACCCACTTTCCCGATATTGCTGACCGGGAGATTTATACAGGCAGCCGGCACCGGATTATTGATGCCGATCATCTTCAACGTATTTTTGCTCGTATTCCCTCCGCATAGGCGGGGAAAGGTCATGGGACTGGTTGGGCTTGTCATCATGTTCGCCCCGGCCATCGGACCGACCCTTTCAGGAGTAATTGTTGAGTATTTCGGATGGCGCTTTTTGTTCATCTTCGTTCTGCCGTTTGCATTGTTCTCCTTGGCTTTTGCTTATAAATACCTGATGAATGTATCAGAAGTGACCAAACCGAAAGTCGATGTCCTGTCCCTCGTGTTTTCCACGATCGGTTTCGGTTCCATCGTATACGGATTCAGCTCCGCAGGCGAAGAGGAAACCGGATTCCTGAGCCCTGATGTGTACGGCTTCATTATTTTTGGTGTCGTGGGTATTACATTATTCACCGTACGCCAATTGAAGCTGGAGGATCCTGTCATCGATCTGAGGGTCTTCAAATATCCAATGTTCACGCACGGCATTTTCATGTTCCTCATCATCATGATGACGATGTTTTCTTCGGAGATCATCCTGCCTATCTTCATGCAGGGACCTTTGGCATTGTCCGCGGCAACAGCTGGCCTACTCCTGTTGCCGGGAAGTATCCTGAACGGTATCATGTCACCGGTGATGGGGCACCTTTTTGATAAATTCGGCCCAAGACTGTTGATGATCCCTGCTTCGATCGTGTTGAGCGGAACCATGTTCATGCTGAGCCGTCTCCATGAAAACACAGAGCCGTGGATGATCATCACCGGGTATATCTTGCTGATGCTCACTGTTTCCGCCATCATGATGCCGGCAGAGACAAATGGATTGAATCAGCTGCCAAAACGGCTGTACCCGCATGGCACCTCTGTCATGGCAACATTGCAGCCTGTCGCCGGCGCTATCGGTGTCTCTGTCTTCATCAGCATTTTGAATGCAAGGGAAAGTCATTATTTACAGCAGTCCGCTACCCCAGGCAATCCACAGACGATGAATGACGCCATGGTTGCCGGAGTGGAATTGGTTTATTTCATCGCATTCACTATTTCCATTCTGGCGGTCATCCTGTCCTTTGTCGTCTACCGAGCCGTTCCCAGAGATGATGAGACGAAGGCACAAGAGAAGTAAGGCCCGGATAATCGTCCTGCTAGCGATGAAATCAGCATACAAGATCAACAGACCAAATCACATATGATTTGGTTTGTTTTTATACCATCGTGGTCCTGATGAAACTGTTCTACAGGAGGAGAGAAATGGGAGCATTGTTAGATTTCATTGGATCCATAGGAACTTTGGTGAACTCTTCCATGAAGGACGTCACGGAAGATGACATTGAAAAAACATCGAACTCTTGAAGGGTTATCAATGGAAGCATATAAAAAGCTGAGCAATGACGTTCTGAATAGAACGTTGCTTCCTTCCATACAATAGAGAACCCCCAACAATGTGGGGGTTTTTATCAAAATCTATAGGCACTTTCACATGTATTGGCTGCTGGTTCATAATAGCAATGTTGTTTATATTGCCCTGTAAGTGGCTGACTGTACCATGTAGGAGGACATGGAGCATACGGATTGAAATACCAAAGAGCATACCTGGAAGGATGTTGCCTCCAATATTTTACCACCTGCCGCGCCAATCTCCTCTCGGTTTCTCTTGCTGGACTATAAAAAAGGCTGCCTTTTTGTACTGCTTCGAAAGAATAATTCCCCCCCTGTACCTGAAAAATCACATCCCGTATCGACCTGACTTCCTCGAAATCCAGACAATCAGCTTTTGCCCGATTTACAATGACATTCCCAACCATAAGCATCCCCAGCCGCCCCTCACCAACGGCTTCTGCCCTCATCATCCTTGCTATCAGATCAATGTCTTTCGAGGTATATGCCACCCTTGCCATTACAATCACCTCCAAAAGAATTGTATGGAAACAATCCTAGATAAATGTAAACTTTTTGAGATTTTGCTCGACTGGCATGTACCACGGGTGGAAGAATCCACAGGACAATTTAACTAAAAAAACGGCATCCAACCGATGTACTCCATCAATTGGGTGCCGTTTTGTTCTATACTTTTTATATGGGAGTGCTGTTATACTCCCAACACATCCTCTGCAATGTTGACCGCATGGTCCCCGATACGCTCCAAGTTGCTGAGCATATCAACGAATACGATCCCCGCTGTACCGCTGCACTGGCCTTCATTGACCCGGATGATGTGTTTCTTACGGTACTCTTTCTCCATTCTATCGATTTCTTCCTCTTTTTGAACAACACCAAGCGCTGCTTCTTTGTCCGAATTCTCCAATGCCTTGACGGCTTGTTTCGCCGTAGCAATGGTCAGGTCGAACATATCATGGAGTTCTTTCATGGCTTGGTCTGTCAATTTGACTTTATGAGCTCTCTTATAGTCCACAAGCTCAATCAGGTTTTCAAAATGGTCCCCGATCCTTTCGATATCCCTTATGGTGTTCATCAAGGACGTATGCCTGCCGCTGTCTGCTTCAGAAAGAGAATCTGTAGAGATGTTGACCAAATAGTTGGTAATCTCCTTGTCCAGATTATTCAAGGCCCCTTCCAGCTGCATGGCCATTTCAGAATGCTTGGTCTGATCGGTTGCCAAGTATTGATTGGTTTCTTCCAATCCCCTAACCGCATATTCACCCATATGGGAGACTTCTTGTTTCGCCTGGTCCAGCGCCAATGAGGATGATTGCTGAAGGAAGATAGGGTCAAGATGCTGCGGTTTGTATTCGACCATCACATCTTCACCCGGTACCAGTTTTACCATCAGCCAAGCCAACGCACCAATGAATGGGAACTGGATGATCGTATTGGTAATGTTGAAGCTTCCGTGAGCAAAAGCGATTGTCATTTCCGGACCTAAATCGAAGGTGGTCTGCAGATATGATACAAATTGGGTATAGAAGCCCAACAGCAACAGTACAATGACCGTACCAATCAGGTTGAAGGCCACATGTGTAAATGCCGCCCTTTTAGCAGCCACAGACGCTCCGATGGAGGCAAGAACCGCTGTGATTGTTGTACCGATATTATCCCCGAATAAGACGGGCAATGCTGCATCTAGCGGGATAGCTCCCTGGGAGAACAACCCTTGGAGGATCCCGATGGTCGCCGAGGAGCTTTGGACAATCACGGTAAATACGGTACCGATGACAACTCCAAGAATAGGGTTTGCACTCATGCTGACCGTCAAGTCTTGGAATGCCTGCAGTCCACGTAATGGGGACATCCCGCTGCTCATGAACTCCAACCCTAGGAATAGCGCACCGAAGCCAAATATCGTCTGACCGATGTGATTGATTTTCGGATTTTTAAAGAAGAAAAGCAGGAATGAACCGACCGCTGCGATCGGCAATGCATATTCTCCGAGGTCGATACCGATGATGAAGGCGGTGACGGTGGTCCCGATATTCGCCCCCATAATGACCCCGATAGCTTGTCTGAAACTCATGAAGCCAGCATTCACCAGTCCGATCGTCAAAACGGTTGTGCCCGAACTGGATTGGATCAGAATGGTTACCACAATACCTGCCAGCACCCCCATAAAAGGATTGCTGGTAAATTTATCAAGGACACCCCTCAGTCGGTCGCCAGCCGTTTTTTGGAGGCCCTCGCCCATATATTTAATACCCAGGAGGAAAATACCAAGACCTCCGATAAATTCAAAAATCAGTGTTTGAACATCTATTTCCATGGTTGGAACCTACCTTCCCATTTGTCGAAATTTGGCGTTTGCCTCCCCCATTATTAAACGGCTTTTAGGTATAAGTAAATATGTAATTGAAAAACTTAACATATAATTTACATTCCTCTTAATAGCTTCTGTTTATTACTGCCCGTTTATACTTTTGTGGTTTATCTATAAGATTCCTTCTCCCTAGCCCGCGACATGGAGATTTACAGAAAAAACAGGCTGAAGAGCAGACAATCCGAAAAATTTGAAACATTTCTTGTACAGTATCCGTATGACATAGATATAAAACGTCAAAGGCAGAAGATTTCAAAAAGCCGTTCAGTAATCCCTTCTCGTAAATTCATCCCTTTTGGACAAAATATGGGATGGGAAGGTGCTGAAACCATGGCACTTTCCTATAAAAACGAAGGAGTGATTCAGATGGCTGAAAACAACAAGCGCAGACGTCACGGCAATTCAGTGGGAAGTGGTGTAGGTGTGGCTCCTGAAGACACCATTGCATCTGCTCTTGATCCATTTGGTGGTGCGGCAGCAGCTGTTGGCGAGCCGGCGGACGACAAAGCGAAAAAAGGCACCCGTGATACCCATCATCGCTCCAAGTAAGGAATAGCAAGAATTACGGCCACCTCTTAAACGGTGGCATGACATCGGAGGACTCCCTGATGGGGGTCCTTCCACCATTTTACCGCGTACATATATAAGGAGAAGTATTATGAATATTATCGTTTCGATTCTGATGCTGTTTCATTTGTTTGTCACCATCTGCTGGATTGCGAATTCAGCTTTTTTGTTTTCCGTATGGGGGTTAACGGTATGGGTGCTCTCGATTCTATTAGGATTCATTGCTTATAAACGAATCAATGAGCATAACATAGCCAGAAAACCATTGCTTTATTCGACTGCGTTCATGGCATTTTTGCTCTTATTGACGGGATGGATCCATTTGACCGTGTCGTCCATGCCATGATGGAATCGCATCCGCTTCCCTTTGGCAGCAACATTAGCAGCCTGCTATGCTATAAGGACAAAAATGGACATACAAAGGGGGAAATGAACATGGAAGTATACTTCATGTCATGCTTGGCCTTGTGTCATAGGACAGCAAATTAACTGGAGGTTATCAATGGATGGAGGTGACGCTAATTGTTCAGGAGAAGCATCAGATTTCCCATCATATTTTTTATATCATCAATCGCTTGGCAGTTGCTGACGGAAAAAGAGGTTGATTGGGTGGATCATATAGGCATTTTTATGACGATGTTCTTGATGATTCTTTTATACAATTGGTCAAAAATACCGTATCAATGGAACAAGGAGAATGACAAATAGATTTTAGTGTGGGTGAATGCTTGAGAACACTCTAGTGATCTACCAACTTGATTAGAAAGGGGTGCAGCATCTTGGGTCGGTTAATTGTATTATTTATCTTTGGTTTCATCGGACTATCACTCCGTTATATCTTTTTAGGTGAATTTGAAGGAAGTCAACTGCTATTACTTCTTATGTTACCTGCCGGTTCTGTAATACTATTATTTATCATGAAATGGCAGTATAACAAAGATCGTGATTTCCTCCCTGTCCAAGGAGAAAATCACCTGTCCACCCGTCTGGGCGATCGCGTATCGACTACCACCAAACAACTGTATAAGGGCGAAACGTCAATAGGGACATACCATCGTGTCTATAATAGCTGGTGGAAACGGGTTATTGCAGATGTATTAGACAATCCAGGCCAATGGTATCTAAACCTGTCATTTTCGTTGGCGAATAATGACCAAGTAATGTTCCAGCAAAAAGGAGAAAATAAAATTCGCGGAAATAAATACTGGGTTGTTTATCATAATGAACAAAGAGCTGGAACCATCCAAACGGATTATTCCCTGAAAAACTCAGCAAAATTGAAGGAGAGCCTCTTTCTTGAAGTTGGGAAAAATACATATCAATTCAAGTCTTCTGGGATGAATGCTAAAACCGAGATCAACCGGGATGATAGGACTGTTGCAACAGGAGATAGGACAATGAACTCTGTTTATCAATTAATCATGCATTCTGATGATGAACCCACTCCCGAATTATTATTTATGGCTTTCATTTTGTTCAATTATGAATTCAGCCAATAAAATCCAGGAAGAGAAGGGGACCTTGGATTAGTGACCGGAATCAATCATAGATGGGGGGATCGCATGTCATATTTATCAGTTCCAGATGGATAGATTTGGGTCATATTAGTAGTAGTTATTCTCTTCATCACCATTGGGGAGTTATGGCTTAGAAATTAGGGTTCCAAGGTGGCGATCGCTCCATAAAGGACTGTAATCTACTTTATGCTGGCGACTCTATCATGAATAGATTTTAGAAACTGACCCAGCTTATAAACAAAAATGATAAAGGGGATATGCATCATGCTGACAGAAAACGTTCATATTGCTGTACCAACAGCTTTTTTCGAGGATGAATCATTGAATACACAAGGAACGATCAGCCATATAAAGGATCTGTATGGACAAGGGATAACGTCTGTTCTTGTCTCTGGAACCACTGGAGAGCAGCATAGCCTGAACCTCCAGGAGAAAATGGAACTGGTAGACAGTCTGGAACAGGAAGAAGAACTTATCAATCATATGGAAATTATAGTTGGCGTGAGTTCCATCAGACAGAAAGAGGCCGAGGAATTGGCTGAAAAGATTCACTCTACAAGATTATCAGGCATCATGCTTGGCTATCCGCCGTACATTATACCGACACAAAAAGAGGCATTGACTTATTCAAAGAAGATCATACATCTAAGCAATAAGCCAACCATTTTATATAATAACCCGAACAGGACCGGATTTGATCTGTCGGCAAAAAGCATTATGGAATTAAGTGGAATGGACTTGGTAGTCGGAGTGAAAGATGCTGGCCACAGAGAGAAGATACAGGAGATTAAAGATGGATTGGACCGAACCGATTTTTATTTTTATGCAGGTGGAGAAGAAGAATTAGCAGAAAAAGTGTCATACGGATATGACCGGCTTTCCTCCATCGCCGGTAACGTTTCCCCGAAAATAGTTAGTCAATGGTTCGAAAAAATGCTTAAGGATCAACAAGTTAGTGAAGAAGAGTACATGGAAGTAGAGAAAGTCTTCGGACAGGTGTATCACGGTAATGCTGTCGTGAATGTCAAAAACATCCTGAACCGAAAAGGGCACTCCATGGGAAATTGCAGGAGCCCGATAGGAAACGGTTGATGGGTGAGGGTCAAGTGGAGGCTGCTTGGGCCACTTCAACATTGTCTTAAAAAGGGAGACTTAGCCTTAAGTAGACTTCTGAATTTTTTTAGAGGAGCACAATATGGATATTCGATTACTAAGAAAACAGGAAAATCCGCCGATGGAGTTGTTGTTGCTGGCAGACCCTTCCAGAGCTATTGTCGAGGAGTATGTAAAAAGGGGAGAATGTTTCATAGCGGAAAGTGAGCACCAGATTATTGGCGTTTATGTATTGCTTCCAACCAGACCTGGAACCGTAGAATTGGTGAATATTGCTGTTGCAGAAAAGCACCACGGCAGAGGCATCGGTAAACAGTTAGTAAGGAATGCCATTCAAACGGCCAAAGATAAGGGATGGAAAACGATTGAAATCGGTACTGGCAATTCCAGCATCGGACAACTTGCCCTTTACCAAAAATGTGGGTTCAGAATAACTGGTATTGATATCAACTATTTCATCAGGCATTATCACGATGAAATCTTCGAGAATGGAATACAATGCAGGGATATGATCCGTCTATCCCTGGATTTATCGATATAGAGCTCCTGGTTGGTGATTCTTACGTTGAATACCAGTCGTCAGAGTTGCGCACCCCTTAATTGGGTGAATGAACAGGGAGAAGCTGCATTCCATCCATGCATAGCCTCCCCTTCTTCCCCTATTCATCTTCACGATATTCCAATATATCCCCAGGTTGGCAGTCCAGGGCCTTGCAAATGGCGTCTAAAGTGGAAAACCGAATGGCCTTGGCCTTTCCATTCTTCAGTATGGAGATATTTGCCATCGTGATTCCGACCCTATCCGAAAGTTCGGTTACACTCATTTTTCTTTTCGCCAGCATGACATCTAGATTGATTATGATAGCCATTTAATTCACCTCAGACTGTCAGATCGTTTTCTGATTTTATATCGATCGCTTCTTGTAGCAGTTTTTTCAGTACAGCAGCAAAGACTGCGATCACCATGGAAGCCCCCGCAATGACCAAACCAATTAATACCAGACCTGGTGCATCATCCCACTCTGCTATCACAAAGATGAGCGGCAGGGCCAACACATACAAGCCACTGATGGTGATGGCACAGGTTCTTATTTTCTTGAGAGACTGGACAGAAGTTTGCGAGAAGGCTCGGTTCTGATCAATATAATTCAAAAGCCGAAATGCCTGGTACAACGCAAAGTAAAACGGTATCGCAGATAGATACAGAATAATCAATATGCCAAACACCACATACGCCAACTCTGCTCCATTGCCTGCTTGCTCAAAAGCCTCCATCGCTATTTGAGGCAATAAAAATATACACAAGCCGAGAATTGGAACTCCGATTAGGATAACAGCTATCTTCAGAAGGAGTGTAGACCCACGTTTCATTCTAAGCACCTCATTTTATTATTGTCAGTATGAGTTTAATACATTATTTATCGTTTTTCAATAATAAATTAATAAAATACAATAATATCCACGTGGGACATTCCACCTACATGACACTTGGCCAGTCTCTGCTCTCTTCCTGAGCCAAGGGACGAATCCCTGTAAAAAAGACGCACTCCCGAAGATGTGCGCCTGATTGTTCTTCCACTATACTTGTAAGCGTTGGATCATTTATTCACCAGTTTCCGCAAAGCGCTTGATTCTCTCCCCGATCTGATCACGGACACGCTGGAATACGGCCCATTTCTCTTCTTCCGTTCCCTCAGCTTTTGCCGGATCATCAAATCCCCAATGCTCCCGCTTTACATGCGGTGGTGTCACCGGGCACTTGTCTGCAGCATCCCCGCAAAGGGTGACAGCCATGGTGGCATTGTTCAGGATATCCATATCAATGATTTCCGACTGTTGATCAGAAATATCAACGCCCACTTCATTCATCGCTTTGACTGCATTCGGGTTCAACCCATGTGCTTCGATACCTGCACTCCTTACTTCCCAGTCGTCTCCCAGATGCTTCTTCGCCCAGCCTTCTGCCATTTGGCTGCGGCAAGAATTCCCAGTACACAGAAAATAGATGGTTTTCTTCGACATATTCATTCCCCTTTTATGTTAGGTTTTGCTATCTCTAATAATTAATTACATCAACCGTAAGGTCAGATACAGACCGAGCAAGGTGATGAACAGGATCGGTATGGTCAAAACGATCCCGATTTTAAAATAGGTTCCCCAGGAGATCTTCACTCCTTTTTGGGAAAGGACATGGAGCCATACCAATGTCGCGAGCGAGCCGATCGGTGTGATTTTCGGCCCTAAGTCGGAACCGACCACATTGGCATAGATGAGCGCTTCCCGGATCGTGCCGGATGTATTGGTTTCCGCAATTGCCAAAGCATCTATCATCACGGTTGGCATATTGTTCATGATGGATGACAGGAATGCTGCAATAAAACCCATTGCCATCGTTGCCGCGAACAGTCCTTGTTCAGCTGCCGCCTGGATCACCACTCCCAAGGCTCCAGTAAGTCCCGCGTTACCAAGTCCATACACGACGACATACATCCCCAGGGAGAAAAACACAATATCCCATGGTGCACCTTTCACGACGGCCTTCGTATCTACCGCCTCACTGTTTTTTGCCATCAGCAAGAAGAAAATCGCGATGATACCAGCGACAATGGAAACAGGAAGCTGGATGAACTCACTGACGAAGTAGCCGATCAGCAATAGTCCCAAGACATACCATGACAGGTGGAACATTTTCCTGTCCCGGATGGCATCTTCCGGTTCACTTAACTTCGAAACTTCATAAGATCTCGGAATGCTCTTCCTGAAATAGATCAATAATACCGTAATCGTTGCCGTCAGTGCGAAAAGGTTCGGAATGATCATCCGGGAAGCATATTCGACAAACCCGATGCCAAAGAAATCAGCGGATACAATATTCACCAGGTTGCTGACCACAAAAGGTAGTGAGGTGGTATCGGCTATGAAGCCGCTCGCCATGATGAATGGAAAGATCATCTTTTCTTTGAAATTCAAATTCCGGACCATTGCCAGTACAATCGGTGTCAAGATCAGTGCAGCACCATCATTTGCGAAAAAGGCCGCCACTACCGCACCCAATATACTGATATAGACGAACATCTTGATTCCATTGCCTCTCGCAATTCTGGCCATATGTAATGCAGCCCATTCAAACAGGCCGATTTCATCAAGAATCAGGGAAATAAGTATGATAGCGACAAACGCCAGCGTGGCATTCCATACAATATCCGCTACTTCCAGCACATCGCTGAACCCGACGACCCCCATCAACAAGGCGACGACCGCACCGCCGATGGCCGACCAGCCGATGTTCAGCCCTTTCGGCTGCCAAATAACTAAAACAAGTGTGATAAGAAAAATTAAAATTGCTAGTATAAGCGTCGATGACAAAACATTTCCCTCCAATTAACAACAAGTGATTCGCGAACCGTTTGCTTCCAACTCTTTCAAGCGATATTCCTGGTCAGGCAGCTGTTCCAGCACCTGCCGGACAAATGGATAATAATCATGTTCTTTCCGAATGGAATAAAAAATCCACTGCCCCCTCCGCTCCTCTTTCACCAGCCCCACATCTCTCAATTTACGCAAATGCTGGCTGATCGACGGCTGGCTCACTTGGAAAATCTCCACGAATTCACAAACACAGCAGTCATGGGAGTCCAGAATCTTCATCATCGTCAACCGTGTCTTATCTCCCAAAAGCTTTAAAATCATCGCAGCCTGTTCGATTTCCACCGTCGTTTTCTCCACGACCTTCCACCTCCCTTCCAGTGATTACTATATAATAATATAATGAATATATAATAATTTGCTTATATATTCAATGATCACACTCTGCCTAATTCTATCTTTTTAATGGGGACACATGACGCAAAGCTCGGGCGTGAGCAGTCGCGACTCGGGCCGCAGCTCCCTGCACTCGGACCATGTACTACCTCACTCAGGCCTCAGCTCCCCGCACTCGGGCCATGCACTCGCCCACTCAGGCCGCAACTCCTCCTACTCGGGCCGCGCACTCTCCCACTCAGGCCATAGCACCCCCACTCGGGCCGCGCATCACCCACATAAAAAAAGGAGCCGATCCATATGATCGACTCCTCTCCAACATAACAGCTCTTATTGATTTCCTTTTTTGACCCACTCTGCAACAGTTACTGTACGCTTTGCCTGATGCTTCACAGCACCCTCGACATCTTCGACCATGTTGCCGTCCTGGTCGACGGATACGCTTGTGCCATATGGATTCCCACCAGCGGCGAACAATACAGGATCTGTATATCCAGGAGTTGCGATGATCGCACCCCAGTGCATCATGGATGTATAGAGGGATAGCAGTGTTGCTTCCTGGCCGCCATGCGGATTCTGTGCAGAAGTCATACCACTTACTACTTTGTTGATCGTTTTGCCGCTTGCCCACAATCCGCCTTGTGTATCAAGGAACTGCTTCATTTGGGAAGGCATATTTCCGAAACGCGTTGGTACGCTGAAAATGATCGCGTCTGCCCATTCGATATCATCGGAAGTAGCGGTTGGAACGTCTTTTGTCGCTTCGACGGTCGACTTCCATACTTCATTCTCCTCAATGACTGATTGCGGAGCAAGTTCCTCCACCTTCAACACTTTCACCTCGGCGCCTGCTTCCTTTGCACCTTCTTCAGCCCATTTAGCCATTTGATGATTGGTTCCGCTCATGCTGTAGAATACAACTGCTAATTTAACGTTTGACATAGTATTTGTCTCCTTTTCTTCTTCTTTTCCAAATAGTTTTTGTAAAAATCCCATGTGTATCCCTTCTTTTCTTGAGAATTTTTCTCTGATCGTATAAGAACCACCTCCATTGAAAATGAGCCATTTTCAATGTTCCCATGTTCTTCTATCCCCAAAAGGTGGGGGGTTATAACTATATCTCGTTTTCACTTCTTCCTATTTCGAGATATTTACGCTGTTTTGGATAAGGATTGTTCGTTTTCGCTGCCTTTTCTCAACCATCTCCCGAGGGAGTATAACCTGCTTCCATTCAAGGTCAAGTGTGCAGCAATCACCAGCAGTACCAGGTCATACACATAACCATTCAAGAATCCATCCGGAAATTTAACGGTGAAAATGTCGCCCAGCATGATGATTCCCATTAGAATGGAGGCAATTCTGGTGCCCAATCCGAGGATTAGGGCGATACCGCCGATCAATTCAATCCCTGCGACGGCGTATGCTAGAAATCCGGGGATTCCTATACTTTCAAACCAGCCGACCGTATTTCCAATTCCTTGTTGGAATTTGGAAAGGCCATTGGCCAAAAACACTGCCCCTAACATGATGCGAAGTAAAAAGTTTCCAACTTCCATTCTGTTTGACATATGATGCTCCTTCCCATAGATTTTCGCCTAATTCATATATTATCATTTCATTCATTATGAATTCAAGGTATTTATTTTTAATTAAAGATATTCATTCTTTTTGAAGATCACTTCTTGTATTGCTGGCCTATCAGCAGCAAAGGTGAAACAGCCCTACCTGTTCCATTATTCAGTGTCTTCTTTTCGAACCTCAACAAGGGGCAATGTCTTTTCCAAATCTGCACGCTTGGATTCCAGCCAAGGAGGCAGCATAAGCCCTTCGCCCAGCTTGTCCATCGGTTCGTCTACCGTGAACCCTGGTGGATCTGTGGCTATTTCAAAAAGAATTCCGCCTTCTTCCCGAAAATAAACCGATTGGAAGTAATGACGTTCACGTATTTCTGTCGGATATAGTCCCTTCTCTTCCAATCTCGATTTCCATCTGTGCAGATCCTCCTGATCCTTCGCCCTCCAAGCGATGTGATGAACCGTTCCTGCGCCCATCAAGCCGCGGACAGATGGGGTCAGTTTGATGTCGATGGAATTTCCAAGCTGTCCTTCCGCTTTAAAACGGAGAAACCCATCCTCCTGTCCCATGCTTTCGAGCCCTAATACATCTTCAAGCACTTCAGCAGTTTTAAATGGCTGGACTGTATGCAGGACAGCTCCGCCGAACCCTTTGACAGCAACCTCCGGGTCAATATTGCCCACGCTCCATTGATTAGAGGGACCTTCCTTTCTTTCCACCAGTTCAATGGGCAGGCCGTCAGGGTCTTCAAACTGGATATATGCTTCCCCGAACCGGTTGGACGCAGTGGTTTTTACACCATGGCTCTCTAGCCGCTTTTCCCAGAATGGGGCCGAACCAGCTGGGATGATGTAGCTGGTGACACCAACCTGCCCAATGCCGATCCGCCCTTTCAATTGCTTTGGCCACGGAAAGAAGGTGATGATACTGCCCGGGTCCCCTGACTCATTGCCGAAATAAAGATGGTAAACTTCCGGGCGATCGAAATTGATCGTCTTTTTCACCAACCTCAATCCCAATACACCGGCATAGAAATCAATCGTCCGCTGCGGATCATTGACCATCGCTGTTATATGATGGATTCCAGCTGTTTTCTGCATGGTTTCCCCTCCTTATTGGATAGCAAAGTGCTTAGTCCAATTCTCTCACATCAATTGGAATGACATGCTGTTCAATGGTGGTGCGATGTGGTTCATACTGCTTCGGCAGTTTCAACTCTTTCCCCATCGTGTCAGGTGACTCATCATGCGCAAAACCAGGCGGATCTGTCGCTATTTCAAATAGTATCTCTCCATGCTCGCGGAAGTAAACGGCGTTAAAGTATTGGCGGTCCTTCACCGGTGTTACCCCGTATCCGAACCCTTTCAGGTAATTCCGCCAATCGAGCTGGTCTTTGTCATCATCGGCCCGCCATGCAATATGATGGACGGTCCCTACCCCCATCAGTCCGTCAGCACTATTGGTCAGCTTTATATCGATGACATTGCCGATGTCACCAAAGGAACGGTAACGGATAAACTCCCCATCTGTGCCGACTTTCTCAAGTCCCATCACTTCTTCCAAGAGTTGTGCTGTCTTTGCCGGCTGCTTGGATAACAGGGTTGCGCCCCCGAATCCTTTGATTGCCACATCCGGCGTTACATTGCCGAAGTTCCAGGTATTTACATTTCCCTCTTCCCTTTCCACCATTTCCAGATGTAGCCCATGAGGATCCGCAAATTGCAGGGTTTCTTCTCCAAAGCGCTCCGTCTTTGTAAAAGGAATGTGGAACTTTTCCAGTCTGTCTTCCCAAAATCCCATCGCGCCCACTGGAACCACATAGGAAGTGACACCGACCTGGCCTGCGCCGACTCTCCCTTTATACGCATCTGCCCATGGAAAGAACGTGATGATCGTTCCCGGCTTTCCACCTTCATTTCCGAAGTACAGGTGATAGGTGCCCGGATCATCAAAGTTCACGGTCTTCTTGACTAAACGCAGTCCTAATACTCCGGCATAAAAGTCTACATTTTCTTGGGGATGACCGACAATGGCAGAAATATGGTGGATTCCCGCCGTCTTCTTGTTCATCTATCTCCCCTCCTCTGTCCTAGGATTGATTATGATCTAAAGCAACTCTGATTTTTTGAAGCGAATGAGTGATATGAATTAATTTATCACGAAATCGAGATATTATCCAAAAAATTTAGATACCCTGGGCATGGTATCCCAATTTTTTCAGTTGATCGATCAATACTTCTTTCTCTTGTGCATCAAGGCCACTGCATATGTCCTGCATGGCAGCTTTGTGCTTCGGGAAGACGTCATCCATCAGATCCTTTCCGGCATCTGTCAATGTTGCATGGGTGATCCGTCGGTCTTCGGGGCATGGTCTTCTCTTCAAGAATCCTTTCTTTTCCAGCTTATCTACCACATAGGTAATACTGCTGCTTGCGATGAGGACCTTATCACCGATTTTCTGTATGGGTTGGTCACCTTTATTATAAATCAGTTCAAGAACCGCAAACTCTGTTGGATTGAGGCCCAGACATTTGATATCTTCTTCCACCCGCTTTTTGATGGATTGCAAGGCACGGGACAACACCACAAATAACTTCAGGGACAACTCCTCGTCATTGTTACGCTGATCGTGATCAGTCATGAATACCATTCCTTTATAATTATCTCGAATTCGAAGTAATTATATCGGAGCCCATTATCCTTTGTCAACCCGATATGTATTTAAATCAAAAGGGAGTGGTATACACCCGCTTCGGAAATATACTTACTTCGCTTTCCACGGGCGGCTGGTGAGCCTCCGAATGCTATCGCACTTCGGGGTCTCACCTAGGCCTTTCCTCCCGTTGGAATCTGCGCATATTTCCTCCGCTGGTTCACTGCATTGTTACGTTCTTTCGCTTCATACCACCTCGTTATGACCCATCCTCCTGTCTTTCATGGAAAGTAGCTACGTCTATTTCCTGCGACCTAAGCACTCTTGCCAACGGCCGAGCTCGCGACAGCTTTTCCGGATATGGCAATTACAAGAACCAGGCCGGCAGCCATCAAAGCGCCATCCAGCAAGAGTGCAGAGCCCCAGTTGCCGGATTGGTCGCGAATCGCACCGGAGACCACCGGCGCCAGCACCGCACCGATTTCTGCAATCAGGTTAAGCATACCGAACATGGACCCCTTGTTCTCCGGCGGGGTGAGGTCGGATGCCAGTGCATGGGCAACAGGCTGCAAGGCGAAAAAGAATAGGCCGGATACAAATAGAATGACCGACATGACCACTGGATGACTATAGCCCATCATGACATAGCCAGCAAAAACAAAGATAAGCACCGTCAATACAGCCGTCAGAACGACAAGCACATTACGCCGTCCATTCGGGCGATCCGCCACTAAGTCGGAAATTTTGCCCCCCAGCGGGAATCCGATAATCCCGGCAATCCCGTTGAAGGAAGCTACCAATGCCGCTGCCATCAAGGCGCCTCCTCCAAAATCCTGCACAATCGATACGGACCAGAAACCATAGAACCATAGATGCCACATCACCGGAATGAAGAATAAGTACAGGAAAAAGAGATTCTTATTGGCCAACAATGGCTTGATTTCGGATTTCTTGGTCATGTACAAGTACAAAATCAGCAATGGACATAGTGCCACCAGGATGAATGCGATGGATACTTCTGTCAGGTTCAGTTGGACAGAAGCGAAGTAGATCCCCATCACGAGGAGCAGGAACACCGCCGAATACCCCGTCATATAACCGAATGTCTTTCCAAAGTTCGCTTTGATGCCCGGTGAGGACTTTTCGGTTGGCTGAACAGTACTGGCCTTCGGTTTCAAAAAGAAATATAAAACCAATCCGACGACCAAGGTCAGCGCTCCGGTTACATAGAAAGGAAAACGCCATGCATCGATGCCCATGAATGGCTCCGCAACTGTCAACAAGTATGGAATTCCCAACAGCCCTGCAGTCAGGCCGATGGACACACCGGTCAGTACGACCCCCATCCCGGTTCCGACTTTATTAGCCGGTGTGTGATAGGCGATATAGGAGCGGTCATTCGAGTAAAACACACCTTCTCCAAGCCCTAACAGGACACGGAACACGATGAATGCAATCAAACCGCCAACCAAACCAGTGAGCAATGTGGCAACACCGGCCCAAAAAATACTGCAGACAATGACGGCGCGATAACCGAATTTGTCGCCAAAATACCCGCCAGGGAACTGCATCAGCATGAATCCTGCGAAAAACAAGCTTCCGATCAATCCGCCAATCCCATGTGGATTATCTACATTAGCGAAAAATGATACTTCATTTTCAATCATATAGGTGATGATGGGGCCAGCTGCCGTCCGGTCGATATAGGAAATGACCCACCCCAACAACAGCAACCCCCAAATCGTGTGATACCTTTGCCAACCTTCTTTCACTTTTGCCATTTTCAACACATTCCTTTCGTTACTGGTGATAGCCAAGCCCTTGTAAAGGCGCCGGCATCGTTTTAGTTGAACTTATACTGTCTGTCGTTAAAGATGAAATTCTGATGATATACGAAAGCCCCTCTGCTTAGAGAGAGGGGCTTTTACGTAAAGACTCTGCCTCTCTTATCTCGCAAAGCCGGAAGCTCTGCAGGATGTAGCACCTTTTCAACATTATTGAAAGGTTGCCGGGTTTCATCGGGCCAGTCCCTCCACCACTCTTTATAAGAGATGTTCACTTGTGGTCTCTTCCAAGATTACTTCCAAACATCTTCTGCAATGTCCACTACATGGCGTACTTTCTGCCATTGCTGTTCTTCGGTCAGTTTATTTCCGTCCTCGGTGGAAGCGAATCCGCATTGTGGACTCAGGCAAAGCTGCTCCAAAGGAACATACTTGCTTGCTTCGTCTATCCGAGCTTTGACTTCCTCTGGATCCTCTAATTCACCGAACTTCGAGGTAATCAATCCCAATACCACGTATAGATCATTGCGGTTGATCTTGCGCAGCGGCTCAAAGCTTCCAGAGCGTTCGTCATCAAATTCCAGGAACAGTCCATCAACATCCAAGCCACCGAAGATGATGTCTGATAATGCTTCATAGCTGCCGCTGGTCATATAGGTTGATTTGTAATTACCCCGGCAGATATGCATAGTCACCAGCAAATCATCCGGCCTGTTGGCAATGGATTCATTGACAGCCCGAGCGCATAAGGCAGCAATTTTTTCCGGATCCTTCCCATTCTCTATCATCGATTTACGGCGTTCTTCCGAAAAGAAGATGGCCCAGGAAGTATCGTCGATTTGCAGATACCGGCAACCCTCATCATAAAGTGCCTGGATCACGCCTTGATATGCGGCAGCCAGATCGTCGACCAGCTCTTCGTCATTCTGGTATGTCCCTTCCTCAAATTCCCCCCTGAAATACAGCATGTTTGGACTTGGAATGGCGAATTTAGCCACTGCATCGCCAGCTAGGCTTTTCAGGAACTTGAAGTGTTCGATCATATAATGGCCGTTGAACCGGACCTTGTCTGTCACTTTCAGACCGCGCTTTCTTGTCTCTACACCGGTGAATTGCAATCCCTTCTCCGGCGTGTAACCTTCCACGCCATCGAAGCCTTCCAGAAAATCAAAGTGCCACCAGCTGCGCCTCAATTCCCCGTCGGTCACTGCTTGCAGGCCTGCTTCTTTCTGCTTTTCTACCAGCTTCACAATTTCCTCATCTTCTATTTGACGAAGCTGCTCTGCTGTAATCTCTCCATTTTCTTTTTGGCTACGGGCTTGTTTCAATCGCTCCGGACGCAGGAAGCTTCCTACATGATCTGCGCGGAATGGAGCTCTGACTTGGGTATGTACTGATTTTGTCATTTGAATCCCTCCTGAGTTTGTTCTGCGGAATATATATGTGTTCCGGTTATTTTACTGGGGTTTGGCTTGAAAATTTTCCGGAAAAGCTATAGGCACTCCCCCTACAGGGAAGATACTTTGCTTAATAACTGGAATAGGTGTAATTATATAAACTTTCTCTTTTCTTTTGAATGTATGGTAAGTATATCATTGTTAAAACGATATAGTGTAACACTTATAGACTATGTCTCGTTATAACTTCAGGCTATATCTCTGCACCTTTTGCTAATCAAAAAAATGAGAAGGATTGCCACCGCTACGACAAAATACTTCGCTTTCCGTGGGCACGGCTTCAGTCTCCTCAGAAGAATGGCACTTCTTCCGGGGCCTTCAGACTCGTGCTGTTCCCACTGGAGTCTACGCATTTTGTCTACGCTTGGTGTAGTTTTCTGTTTTAGGAGAAGCAACGGCAGGGCGATTTCAAATCCTCTCTGGCTAACCTACTATAGAAATGAGAAGGACTGCCACCGCTGCGACAAAATACTTCGCTTTCCGTGGGCATGGTTTCAGTCTCCTCAAAAGAATGGCACTTCTTCCGGGGCCTTCAGACTCGTGCTGTTCCCACTGGAGTCTACGCTTGGTGTAGATTCATTGTTTTCGTGTGAATGATGGGCTTGGCAGATCCAGTAGTTTGCTTGATTTACTTTCACTTTACAATGTTGACATATACCTGACATAAAACTAATTGATTATTAATGTTATTCTAATAAGTTTCCAAGGTTCTGCTAATGGCTAGTTAATCTTTGCATGGAATAATGTAACTAAGTTGAAAGGAGGGAAAACAACATGACCTATTTCGATGTCGCGACGCCTGCCGCTTCCACGGAAGCTTCCAGCGTCAGCTACAGCCAGGAAAGCGAGAGCAACAGCTACAGCAACAGTGACTCTTAAGAAGTACAACGAATTTACATTTACCATGAAAAGGAGGCATGAACATGACCTATTTCGATGTCGCAACGCCTGCTGCTTCCACGGAAGCCTCCAGCGTCAGCTACAGCCAGGAAAGCGAAAGCAACAGCTACAGCTATAGCAACAGTGATTCATAAAATTAAAGTGGGTAAGAACACTTGATGAGCGGTTCCTTTTCAAAAAGGAACCGCGTCTTCATTCAGGAGTGAGATGAATGGAAAACGGAAAACACCGAGTAAAAGAGAAGGCAAACCAACGGCTCTCTTTTCAACAATTCAAGAAATTATGGGGGATTGAGGATACCGGCGATAACCTTATTACCGAGTCTCCACCAGTACCGGTGAGGGACATCTTCCGCAGGTTTTGGCCGTATGTCCGTTCCTACAGACTTTGGATCATTTTAAGTTTGCTGTTAATTGCACTCCAACCAATGGTTCAATCAGCCACAGTATGGCTGATGCAGGTTTTCATCGATCGTGTGTTAATAGCTGGGGATCTCAGCCCTCTTTATTGGCTCATCCTTACGTATCTGGGACTCACACTTCTTCGTGGGACACTTTTCTTCAGCGGAACCTACCTTTCCAATTGGGTAGGAGAAAAGTTTGTTCTCAACTTGAGAAAAAGCCTTTTTAAACATTTACAGGGACTGTCGCTATCTTTTTTTGAAGGGCGTAAATTGGGAGATATTATAGCAAGAATATCCAGTGACATTTCTTCTATCGAACGCCTGATCATCACTGGTGCAACCTCAGCTGTTTCCTATATATTCCAGCTCGTTGTGTTTATTGGCATGCTCTTTTTCATGCAGTGGAAATTGGCTTTGGTTTCGTTAATCGTTGTCCCGCTGTTTTACGTGGTCACCCGATTTTTCTCACGCCGAATCAAGATGGCTTCCCGGGAGCGTACTCGCAGAGAGGGAGCAATTAACGCAATATCTGAGGAGAGCTTCTCCAATATAGCGTTAATGCAGGCGTATAATCAGCAAATTACAGAACAAGATCGATTTGAACTGCAAAATCATCGCAGCTTCCAGGCTAAAATGCTGAAAGTACGATTGAAAGCGGCATTTACGCCAGTAATAAGTTTAATCGAAATGGCAGGAACGCTTGTCGTGATGATTGCTGGGACCTGGCTGCTTATCAATAATGAAATTACAGTGGGTGCACTTATCGCCTTTATGATGCTTCTGAGCAAACTTTACAGTCCTGTCCGCAGATTAAGCAAACTGTTGAACACCATCTATTCTGCATCAGCAAGTGCAGAGAGAGTAATAGAATTTATGGAGGAAGAGCCAATGGTTAAAGAAGCCCCCTATGATTTGGAACAAGTCTCGGGTTATGTGGAATTCAAGAATGTCTCTTTTTCGTATCCAGGTCAATCGAAAAAAATACTATCCAATGTTTCCTTATCCATCGCTCCTGGTGAGTCAGTAGCACTCGTAGGAGCAAGCGGGGCGGGAAAATCCACGATCGTCAAATTACTCATGCGTTTCTATGATCCGACAGCTGGCAGAATTCTTCTGGATGGAAATGTGCTAAGAGGATTAACACTTGATTCACTGAGGGAAAATGTGGCTGTGCTATTTCAGGAATCACTGATTTTTGACGGAACGATAAAAGAGAACATTGCTTATGGCAAGCCGGGAGCGACAGAGGAGGAGATTATAAGGGCTGCTGAAGCTGCAGATGCCCATGAGTTCATTCAGAATATGACGAATGGCTATGACACCCCAGTAGGGCAAAAAGGAAGAAATTTATCTGGAGGCCAGAAGCAACGCCTGGCGATTGCTAGAGCCATGATACGGAATGCGGCCATTCTAATTCTTGATGAACCGGCAGAAGGTCTGGACGCTAACTCCGAAAAGCGTGTCATGGACCCAATGAAACGCTTAATGGAGGATAAGGCGACCCTCATTATCACCCATAACTTAAAAAGCGCTGCAGCTGCAGACCGTATCCTGTATCTGAAAGATGGGGAAGTGATAGAAAGCGGTACACACGAAGAATTGCTCATGCGTGGTGCCGAATATGCGGAGCTCTATGAACTACAGCACGGTGAAAAGGAACATCGAAACGCAGTCTCGCTATCAAGCGGTTCACGTACGGACAGAGGCAATTCAAAAACAAAAGAGGAGCTGATAGGGTCATGATGGTCCACACAGGCATTACGAAAAATACAGAACCCCTCCAAAAGGGAGAGTCCCTCATCCCCGGTTATACAATCATCCATCATATGAGACGCGGAAAAGACTGTGACGTTTATTACGTCTGGAGTGAGGAAAGACTGTCCGGATGTATTGCGAAAACCTTGCAGCCAGAAGCAAAGAATCATGAGGATGCAAAAAATAGGATGATAAGAGAAGGTGAATGTTTAAAAGCCCTTTCCCACCCAAATCTGGTTCGTGGATACGAAATAATTGCCAACCCCACACCAGTGATCGTACAGGAGACATTGACAGGCGAAACTCTCTCCCATTTGGTCAGAAGCCTTGCACATCAACATAAAGCCCTGCCGATCAAGCAGTTAGCGCATCTTGGCATGCAACTTTGCTCGGTGGTCCATTATCTTCATCTGAACAATCTTTTACACCTTGACATAAAACCTTCCAATATTATTTCACAGCCGCCTCTGGCAAAGGTGATTGATCTTAATCTGGCTGCATCACCCGGCGATGTAAGAAAAGGAATCGGAACAAAGCAATATATGGCCCCTGAGCAAGCACGTGAAGAAGCTTTGACGACAGCAGCGGATGTATGGGGGGTTGGTGCAGTCCTCTTTTTTGCAGCAACTGGTAAGCGGCCATTTCAATCGCTTGAATATGGAAGGTATGAACAGCTCGAAAGACCAGCAGAGCCTGTACAGACATACCGGGAAATGGATGGGTTTTTAGCAAATCATATTGACCGCTGTCTTCAGTATGAAGCCGATCAACGGCCGAAATTAAAGGACATCCATGAGTTTTTATGTTCTTTTATAGAGAAGGATGCTAGGTGTTGAAATGGCTATAACCTTGGATACATTAAAAATTTAGAATCAAAGTGCTAATTCCCTTCTAGGCGCAATTCTTAGATATGAATTGTGCCTTTGTTCGTATGCAATTAACAATGCGTTGATCGATGAAGTTTTAAAAACAAAATCCCCAACAATGTGGGGATTTTTGTTAATATCCATAAGCACTTTCACATGTATCAGCTTGTGGTTCATAATATGGCCGTACCATGCCTGCCTGCATACTTTTCTCCAGTTTGTTTCGATTTGTCTGAAAGGTATACGACTTGTGGACAACAAAAAATAAGCAGCCCATTGATGTACAAATGGACTGCTGAATCACTTTTTATGTGTTGTACTCTTAAAGCGCCTTAGGCTTCTTGCTTTTCACCATTTAATACCAGTTCGAAGCTGATATCTGCACTTAGGGAGTCAGAGACGGAGCAATATTTTTCCTCACCTAAATGTATAGCACGCCAAACTTTTTTGCTGTCTATATCCCCATCAATTACAAAGGTCACAACCATGCTCGTAAAACCTTTAGGTGCTTCTTCCTTCCGTATGCCCTCGGTTTCTATCTCTATTTTATTGATTTTATCTAAATGGGGCCTCAGGATCATCGTGATATCTATACCAATGCAGCCAGCTAGTGAGCTCAATAGCATTTCCGTTGGCGTCGCACCTTTCCCTAGACCACCATAAGCTTCTGTGGCATCCATGTTGATATCATACCCTGAATCCCCTACGGCGGTAAATGCCCTGCCACCTGTCCATGTTGTCTTTACCTTCATGTTCATCCATTCCTCTCTAGTAGTTTAAATTCGTCCCTGGCCCCACCGGAATACCTAGTAGATACCATATAACAAAGAAGATCGTCCAGCAAACAAGGAACATAATGGAATATGGCAGCATCAGCGAAATGACGGTTCCTACGCCATTCTGCTTGCCATATCGTTGAGCAAAAGCAACAACCAATGGGAAGAATGGCATCAACGGTGAAACAATGTTCGTGGAAGCATCCCCGATTCGATATGCAACCTGCGTTACTTCTGGGGCAATCCCCATTTGCATGAACATCGGTACAAACACTGGAGCCATGATCGCCCATTTGGCTGAGTCGGCAGCAATAAATATATTGATGATCGTCGTGATGATGATCAGTGCTACAAGTAAGAGCACGCCGTCAAGCTGAATAGCCTGTAAGAGGTCCGCGCCCTTAACCGCAATGATGGTGCCCAGGTTTGTATAATTGAATAATGCCACAAACTGTGCAGCGAAGAAAATCAATACAATGAACCCGGCCATCGTTTCCAGTGAGGATGTCATCAAATTAGCAATATCTTTGTCATTTTTGACCGTTTTGGTTACCACCCCATATACCACACCAGGGATCAGGAAGATGACCATCATAAGGAAAATAATGCTGCTCATGAATGGCGAAGTAATGATACTTCCTCCCTCGCCTCTTAAAGGGCCATTTTCCGGGACGACTAAGATGGCTATCGCCAAGATAGTAAGCAGAATGGAGATGTTTGCCCAAAATAATCCCTTTTTTTCGATAGCTGAAACTTCGTTATTCTGGTTGCCCATTGGTTCTGTTGGTACAAACTTCCCTAACTTCGGTTCAATCAGTTTATCGGTAATCAATGTACCAAGAATGACAATCAAGAAAGTGGAAGCAAACATGTAGAACCAGTTGTCTGTCGGATTGACTACATATCCGGCATCCAGGATTTTTGCTGCTTCTGTAGAGATCCCGCTTAGTAAAGGATCGTTGGTGCCAAGAACCAGATTTGCCGAATACCCTCCAGCTACACCAGCAAATGCCGCAGACAACCCTGCTAGCGGATGCCGGTTAAAACCTAAGAAGATGATGGCACCAAGCGGAACCAATACGACATAGCCGACGGAAGCTGCTACATTGGATAATACACCCATAAGCACAACGATCGGTGTAACAAATCTTTTCGGTGCCTTTGTGACGGTGTTCGTCATTAACGCACTGATATAACCACTTTTTTCTGCGACCCCTACTCCAAGCATGGCTACCAATACGGGGCCTAGTGCCACAAACGAGGTAAAGTTTGACACCACATTGGAAAACATATAGGCAATGCCCTCAGGCACAAGCAGGCTGACCGCTTCTACCGTTAGCATTTCCGTCTCCATTGTTTCATTATTCACACCCTCGAAAGTTACGCTGGTACCCATTACATACAGGATATGGGACAGTACGATGACAATGAAGGTGAATAGTATGAAAATAGTGACCGGGTGGGGTAGCTTATTCCCTTTTTCTTCTATGTAATTTAACAAACGAATAGACTTGGATGAATTAGTTCGGTTCATGTCCGTATCCTCCTAGTTGATTTTACCTATTCCTAGTATACATATAAGAATTAAAAAGTCTAGTAAACTATGTCTATTGTTGTCGATTTTTAAGCATCCGTCTTAATCTGACGTTCTACAACAACACTTCGTCTATTCCAGCTAAAAAACTTACAAACCTCCGCCTTCCCCGACAGCTCAACGATTGAAAACGACAAGAACCCGCATTGTGATCATGCGGGTTCCCCAACTAATGCTTATTCTGCCTTGTCTCCTACTTTTTAGGCCATTGGTCTTCATCCGTTAGAAATCATTTATTTAAAAAACGGCACATTCATCGTGGTTTCTGCCGGCTTCGTTTCCACCATGATTTCTCCATTCCTTATCGAATAGAGCACAGGCGCTTGTGTGCGGACTGCCTCATATTCAGAATCGGAATCGATCACGATCAAGTTCGCCGTGTTTCCTTCTTCCACGCCATAATCCTTTTCGATCGACAGTGCCTTCGCTCCGTTTGTCGTAATCAATTCAAGCGCTGTCACGATATGATCATGATCTGTCATATGGCAGGCATGCAGGCCAATCTCCACGACATGCATCAGGTTGCCGTCCCCGAGCGGATACCACGGATCCACGATGGAATCCAGGCCGAAGCATACATTGATTCCTGCGTCTGACAGTTCTTTCACCCGAGTCAGCCCGCGGCGGACCGGATGGTTGTCAAACCTTCCCTGGAGATGCAGGTTCGCTTTCGGAAGGGCAACAAAATGAATGCCTGCTTTCCGGAGCGTCTGGAATAGTTTGTAGGTATATGCATTACTGTATGAAGCCATGGCGGTCGTATGGCTGGCAGTTACCCGATGACCGATTCCCATCTTCAGTGCCTCCCCAGCGAGCACCTCCAAATACCTTGACTGATCATCATCGATTTCATCACAATGGATGTCAACCAGTTTGTCATATTTTTCCGCAAGCTCAAGCGCTTTGAATACCGAACGGACACCGTCCTCACGAGTCAGTTCATAATGGGGAATCCCGCCGACGACGTCTGCACCCATTTCCAGCGCTTTCACCAGCAGGTCTTCCCCGTCCGGCTTCGTATAAAGCCCTTCTTGGGGAAGCGCCACAATCTGCAGGTCCACCCACGGTTTGATTTCTTCTTTCACCTCAAGCAGGGCTTCCAACCCTTTCAAGGTAGGATCGCTCACATCAGCATGTGTTCTGACATGCTGGATGCCGTGCTTGATCTGCATTTGCAAGGCCCTAAGTGCACGTTGTTTGATATCCTCTTTTGTTTCTTGTACGATCTGCTTCCTTTCCGACCAGATCTCGATTCCCTCGAAGACGCTCCCCGACTTGTTCCATCGAGGTGTCCCTGCCGTCAGTGCATAGTCCAGATGAATATGCGGCTCGACATAGGGTGGCAGTACCATCTTGCCATTCAGATCGACCGTGTGTCCGTCATCTGACGCTGATGTGTTCGTATCCTGTGTAATAGCGTGGATCCGGCCTTCTTTGATATCGATATACCATTGGCCTTCCTGGCCATAAAGCTTTGCGTTTTTTAATAGCATTCGTAACCACTCCTTCCATTTTCTCGAGGGATGGAGAACAGCTGCCGCCGCAGGGCGCCGATCC
Organism: Virgibacillus xinjiangensis; assembly: GCF_042643145.1. Taxonomy (NCBI): domain Bacteria; kingdom Bacillati; phylum Bacillota; class Bacilli; order Caryophanales; family Bacillaceae; genus Virgibacillus; species Virgibacillus xinjiangensis. The sequence continues at coordinate 37,763 of NZ_JBHRSA010000043.1, read as the reverse complement.
ATAGACGGTGCATTCCTATCAGCGCAGATTCCGCTCCCTCCCTAGTATTGTCGATTTCGCGGGATCCATCATATCTAGCATCCCTTCACGCAAAAAGATTACCCACTTATTAATCTCAACCCGACCACCGACACGATAATTAACGAGATAAAGAAAATCCTCTGAGCATTCTTGGGCTCCCCATAAAAGAGCATGCCTATCAAGGTTGCACCGACCGTACCAATCCCCGTCCATACGGCATAGGCCGTGCCCATGCCGATGCTTTCCATCGCAACGGAAAGCAGCAGGAAGCTGAGCGCAAACCCGCCAATCAGTGTGGCATAAGACTGGAATCCCGGTCGTTGATTCACTTTTGTAATGCCGATCACGCCGATGCATTCAAAGATGCCAGCGAAAATCAATGCGATCCATGCCATGAAAACACTCCTTGTCCCTAATGGTCGCGGGCGCCGGCCTCTGCATCTGTTTCATTGGTAACAACTTTCAGCCCGATGATACCGACGAGAAGCAAAGCAATCAGGCCCACTTTCGCCCAGCTGAATGGCTGCCCGAACCATGCCATCTCCATGATGATGGTACCTGTCGTGCCAAGTCCGACGAATACAGCGTAAACCGTACTGGTGGGCAGCTTTTTTCCCGAATGCACGAGCAAGGCGAAACTGACAATGATGCCTAAAACGGTCAGCGCCCATGTCAGAATACTATCTGCGTGTTTCAAGCCGACCACCCACATGACCTCAAATATAGCCGCGATGACGACCAATAACCATCTCATAGAAACGGCCTCCTTATGCCTGTGCTTTCATGCCTCTAAAAAATACTTCCAATGATGCGTCCACTCGTCGTCTAGCCCGATCCAATCCTCCATACTGCATTTCTATGAACAAGCTGTCCAGCAGTCCGATGAATGCGATGCCGGCTTCCTCTGCATCCAGTTCATTCGCTGGCCGATCTTGCAGATGCTGGTGGAAAATATCCGTTATGATGCTCTCACAGTTATCCAAATAGGCATAGAACCGCTCCATCACCACATCATACAGTTCTTGAGGTGGAAAGAACCCGGAACGCAGCCAAAAACGGAAGGATACTTCTTCATGATATCTGGTGATCATGTACGTAATCAGCCTGCGGAGCTGCTCTTCCAGCTCCAAATCACTCGTTTGCTGGAAATACGTGGAAAAGAATTCCAATTCAGCAAGATAGGAGTCCTCCAGCACATGGAGGAACAGATCCTTCTTGCTTTTGAAATGGGCATAGATGGAAGGTTTCTTGATCCCCACTTGCTCTGCAATGTCAGCTAATGATGCATCGTGGAATCCATACTGCGAAAATTGATCAGCTGCAACTAACTTGATCTTTTCGGCACTCATGACAACACCTTCCTAACGGTCGTTAGTTTTACTATAATCTTCTTAAATCAGCTTGTCAAACCTCGGATAGAAGCTCCTTGACAATAGCCTACAAAGCAAAAAAGCCGCCGAGAACATGCTCGACAGCTAGAGGTTTCCCGTAAACGGGCCCCTTATTCATTTAAACAGCCCAGAGGGGTCAAACGAATCCAGACGTATCTCCGGTTCTTCCCCTGCTGCAAGGTTTGCCAACTGAGCGCCGACAAACGGGCCGCTGGTCAATCCAGATGCACCTAACCCATTGGCAATAAGCACATGCTCCATGCCCGGGACACGGCCGATGACAGGCAGGGATCCAGGGGTGAATGGCCGGAAACCTACCTTTGTACCCAGGTAGGTGGCATCTGCCAAGCCAGGAGCCACCCGCAACGCTTTATTCATTAATTGGTGGACCGGTCCTGCAGTGACACGGGAATCAAACGAATCGGCCGTTTCCTTGGTCGCACCGACGACAATTTTTCCATTACCGAATGTCAGCATATAATGGTTGAACGGCGGCAGCATGACAGGCCACCTGCTCGTATCCATCCCAGGCATCTGCAGGTGGATGATCTGCGCTTTTTCAAACGTGACGTCCGGTCTCATCCCGATGGGGACGAACAACTCATTCGTCCACGCGCCATTCGTGACAATCACTTGATCGGCATAGCGTCGCTCGCCAAGCACCTCCACGCCCTGTATTTCTACGTGATGATAGAGGAAGGAAGCATCACCACGTACCAAGTCTGCCCCCTTTTTCTGCGCTGCCCGGAGGAGGGCATCGGTCAAGGCGGCACCGTTGATTCTGGCTGCTCCTCCAATATGTACGGCCCCGTAGATATCGGATACGGGAGGGAAAAGCGCTTTTGTCTGTTCCGGAGACAATCTCGTGATCTCCCCCATTTCCGGTGCTTCTTCTTTCCGTTTATAGGCGATTTCCATCTTGCGGTCCAGCTTCTCTTCAGTATCAAAGATATTCACGGCACCGACCTGCTCGTAGCCTGTTTCCCTTTCCCCTTCACGTATAAGTTCTTCGATAAGTGCAGGGTAATACCTCGCCCCGCCGAGCACCAACTGATACCACGCCTGATTGCTCCGATTCGTCAGCCACGGGCAGACAATGCCCGCAGCATTCCGCGTGGCCTGGCCGGGCTCATGGCGGTCAATGATGACGACTTCCTCGCCCTTTTTTGCTAAATGGTAGGCAGTGGATGCCCCGAGGATCCCTGCTCCGATGATGATATGCTTCATGATTGGACACCTTAACTTTCGCAGAAACAGAGCGCATCTATTCCTGTTTATTTTAATTACCCTTCCTCACGATCAATAATAAGATGAGAAACCCAAGAATACCACCTATGATCCATGATAACCACTGTCTCCAATCAAAACCATCCGTCCATAAACCTTTTGCTGCAAAAACGATGGTAAAGCCGGTTAATGTTCCGATGCACATGAATACTAGGGAGGTCCATCGCATTCTCATGTAAGCCACTCCCTATTTCAATATGACTTCATAAGCTTTCACGGGAACCGTTTCATTAAAATCGATGTCATCGATCCATGCTTCAACTTTGTCCCCTACTTCCAATTCGTTGGCACGGTCGTACCGGATATAGGTTAGGGGTATTTGTTCTTCTTTCCACTCGCTGATGGTTTGATCCTTGATTTTTTCATATGTTTCCTCTGTAATTTCCTCTGCAAGCAAGAGCCTCTCTTCTCCTGCCTTCATTACATAGCCCTCCACTCTCTTATCCATACATCCTGTAACAAGAAGAGCAAGCGCCATGATTGCCGCAACTGTAAAAAATTTGTTCGTTACTGTAAAGTATTTCACTACTATCCGCCCCACCTACTAAACGTTTGAAACAGAGATGAACCTGCATCCCATCCAACTGCATCTCGATCATGAATCCTCACTGGGAGATCCTTGCTGCCCCAGATTCACTTGCTCTTCCTTCCGATCACCTTTCAAATCAAAGCGATAGAGGTCATACTGTTCATCCTGGTTACTCTTCCTGCTGCTTCTTACATAATACAGCCATGTTTCTTCGTCATTCAGCATGGAGTGCAGGACAGGCTCATTGATATGAAGCCTTTCTCCCTCTTCTTGCTTCGACCGGTCGAACCATACATGGTCATACAAATAGTTGCCTCCATCCCCCCAGTTCATAATGGTTTGATACAGGAGGGTGGTTCCATTCTTGAATAAAACGAATTCACTGATAGGAATATCGCTGCCTTCCTTTGAAACGACTTCCATTTCTGACGGCTTTTCAATCTCCATCTCAAAGATCCTCTCCGTAGCCTCGAACATTGATTCCGGTGTTGCATCTTCAAAGTCGTCAGGCAGGATCATCAACAGTTTCTTTCCATCCTCTGTGATTTGCAAGGAACCTGGGGAATAGGTATCAATCGTCCTTATTTCTTCAAATTCCCCCTCCATGCTTAAGGTATAGAGGCCTGACGCATAAGGGATGAATCCTTCTTCCGGTTCTTTGTCCGTACTTATATGCACGCCATTGGCAATGATTCGGCTATTGGCATCGTCATACACGAGACCTGTCATCAACCCCCTGGCTTCCAGCAAGGTCTTTTCCTCCCCGCTCTCTATTTGGACACTGATGACGTCACTATGCACTAATTGGAATTCCTGCTCACCCGGCGAACCTTCCGGGGCACCTGTGGTCGATATGAATGCTATTGTATTCTCACCGGTAAACAAAGGACTGCGAATCTCCAGATTTCCTTCCGATTCATATACATGCTGGGACTCCCCATTTTCGGATTGTACATAAAGATGCTGTGCATCCCCTTCCTCCATCACATAGACCAGGCGGTTATTTTCACCGATGCTGAATTCTCCGGTAAATGCCGGCTTGGCCTCCTCTTTGGATGTAATCATTTCACCTGCTGTGATCAGTCCCCCGGTTAGTAAGATGATGATAACGAATAGAATAGCTAACCCTTTTTTACTCATCGTACCCCTCCTTTTATTGATGGAGCCATGGAATGCTGTAGTCGAATGGCAAATAGATGGCCAACCATGGCATCCAAATGACCGCAAGCAAACAGACGGATAGTACCAAGCCTCCCAAAGCCGATTTGGGATAGCGACGGACGAAAAACACTTGGGCAGCATAAACAAGCAGCCACACGGCAAGTGGGACAAAAAATTGCAATAAAACAGCACTCGGGGCACCAAACCCCATCATCAGCAAATACATATACAAACTTGGAAGCCCGGTCATCAGACCAAGTGTGATATTGACCGTATGTATAATGCGTCTCGAAGTCTTGTTCCGGCTATCCGTTTGATAGGTCAATGCCGTCCGATAAAGCAAATAAAGATTGAGGAGAATCATCGACACAAGACACAGCATCCAGAAGATATGATTCCCTGCGATCACAGGTGTGATGGCATAATTCCCAAGGAGCAGCAGTAAATTCATGAGAAGAGCCAAACTCAGCCAAATCTTCCGACTGATGCTGAAGGAACGGTTAAGAGCAAAGAACAGGACAAGGGAATGGCCGACCATTCCACTCAGCATATGTGTGAGCGCTATCTTCTCCTGGATTAAAAAAGTCAGATACTGCCCAATCGTAAACAGGAAGCCCAACAAGGCCAGAGAAAGCAGCAATTCTTTTCGGAATGGGAATATGGCCTGCTGCAATTGGTCTCCTATGAACGCCTCGCTGCCGAAAGCCTCCATGGCATATTGGGTCGCTTCCTCCATTGACTTGCCGTGGCTCAGCTGCTCGTCACGGATCATGCAGACGTGCATCACCATCTCTTCATATAATTCTTCCTGCTCCGATTTACTGCAGTCCGTTTGCTTCACAATCCTGTCCACATACTCTTCCAACTCATGATTCATGGGGCTTACCTTCAAAAGTTTTGTTGATCAGATCATTGAGCGTAGCCCATACCTTCCGTTTCCTGTGGAGCTCCTTCTTCCCCTTATCTGTCAACGTATAGTATTTTCGCCTACCACCCATCGGCCGGCTCCAATAGGCTTCAATCCATCCTTTACGTTCCATCCGTTTCAGCGCCGGGTATAATGTCCCTTCGCTCATATCATAAGTTTCATCACTTAGTTCTCTGAGCTTCTTTGTCATCTCATAGCCATACAAATCCTCTTTGGCAATCAGAGAAAGCAGCAATACATCGATACTTCCCTTCATCAATTCTTTATCCACTTCATTTCCTCCTTTCTGGAGTTGATTCTATTGTAGAAAGGATTACCTCGTATTACAAGGGTATCTTGGTAAAAATAGGAATATTATTGCTGCCACCAGCAAAACATACAATTAGACTCACTATCCCCCCACAAACCTCACGACTATTACCGAATATTAAATATATACACTATTCGACAATTATAGTAGAATATAAAATTAGAACAGGAGGTACTCATAGATGAAGAACGCATTAATTATGGGCAGCGCATTCGTTGGAGTCATCGTTGGAGCTGGCTTCGCTTCCGGACAGGAAGTGCTACAATATTTCACCAGCTTCGGGATCATGGGCATTGCAGGAGCGATTCTTGCAACCGCTTTATTCGCCTATGCGGGAATGGCGCTCGTATGGATTGGAAGCAGATCGCAGACCAATTCCCATAAGGAAGTCATTTACAAAATCAGCGGGAAACCATTAGGTATGGTTATTGACTATATTCTTATATTCACATTGTTCGGGGTAGGAGTGGTCATGATTGCAGGCGCTGGTTCGAACCTTAACCAGCAATTCGACTTGCCTGTAGTGGCAGGTACTCTGTTGATCACTGTGCTTGTCCTTTTGGCAGGAATGCTGAATGTGGAACGAGTAGTGAATATCATCGGCGGGATCACGCCGTTTCTCATCATTTTCGTATTGATCATTTCCATCTACAGTTTCCTTACAGCCGAGGGATCCTTGGCTGAATTGGACAGCATTGCAAAAGCACAGCCGACCACATTGCCGAACTGGTTCATCTCAGCGATCAATTATGTCTCCTTCAATATTGCAGTAGGTGCATCCATGGCACTGGTAATGGGAGGCGCCGAACCGAACCGGAAAACAGCGGCAATGGGCGGCCTGGCCGGAGGACTCGGCATCGGAATCCTCATTATCTTGAGCAATCTGGCCATCTTCTCCAAAGTAGGGCAAATCAGCGGCACGGACATGCCGATGCTAGCAATTGTCGACAGCATCTCGCCAGTACTAGGAACCATCATGTCTCTCGTCATATTTGCAATGATATTCAACACAGCACTAAGTATGTTCTACTCCTTTGCTGCTCGATTTTCTGAAGTGGAGACCAAGAACTTCAAATACTTTTATACCGGTACCATGATCGCCGGTTTCATCGTAAGTTTCCTTGGTTTCACGGAACTCGTCGCATATTTCTATCCGCTCATCGGCTACCTTGGCCTGACGCTCATCGCCGTCTTAGCCATAACACCGATCCGCATGAAAAAGATGGACAAAAAAAGGCAAGAAGTGACAGGGTAACCCCCTATCACTCCTTGCCTTTTTTTATTTTGGACGATATCTGTGCGCTTCGGCCGATTTCCTGCGTGTGCTGCTGATATCTACGCGCTCCGGCCGATTTCCCGCGCGTGCTGCCGATATCCCGCCGCTTCGGCGGATCTCCTGCGTGTGCTGCCGATATCGCGACGCTCCGGCGGATTTCACGCGTGTGCTGCCGATTTCTCGCCGCTACGGCCGATTTCCTGCGTGTCCTGCGGATATCGCGACGCTCCGGCGGATTTCCTGCGCGTGCTGCCGATTTACTCGCACTCCGGCGGATTTCCTGCATGTGCTGCCGATATCCTCGCGCTCCCGCCGATTTCCAGCACGTGCTGCCGATTTACTCGCGCTTCGGCGGATTTCACGCGTGTGCTGCCGATTTCTCGCCGCTACGGCCGATTTCACGCATGTCCTGCGGATATCCACGCGCTCCGGTCGATTTCCAGCATGTGCTGCCGATATCCTCGCGCTCCCGCCGATTTCCAGCACGTGCTGCCGATATCCCGCCGCTCCGGCCGATTTCAAGCGTGTGCTGCTGATATCCTCGCGCTCCAGCCGATTTCCTGCGTGTGCTGCTGATATCCTCGCGCTCCGGCCGATTTCCTGCGTGTGCTGCCGATATCCTCGCGCTTCGGCCGATTCCCCACATGTCCTGCCGATATCCCGCCGCTTCGGCCGATTTCACGCGTGTGCTGCCGATATCGCGACGCTTCGGCGGATTTCACGCATGTCCTGCCGATATCCTCGCGCACTCGCTGATAACTACCCGCTCCATCCTTAATCTTCTTCGTTGAACCACAATGGATCGTTGTCGTCCACCTCGCCATTATAGTTGATCAAGATTTCATCCCCTGCTTTTATATCTGTATAAGCATAGAATTCGAATGTGTGGTTATCAAAATTGATTTCATATCTGGCGTTCGGTTCATACGAATGGTTGAACAGCATGCCATAGCCAAGGAGGATGGCAGAGTGATTGATTCCATATTCAAAAGCATAGTCACCTAGCAAAGTCTTCTCGATGTGTGGATGCTGGTCATTCGGATATGCAATGACAGGTGCTTCATGGAAAAGTGTTCCTTTAGGGATATCATCCACTGCGAATACCCCTCTATTGAATTCCCCGTCACTGACGGCCGATGTTTTTATTTCGATCATATTGTTCACCTGCTCACTTTAAAATAATCTTCCTAACTCTAACATAAATCATCATAGAAAGCTCCTTCTTAGAGGAATTCCTGTGATCGACCCGTCAGATTTCTGCATCGTGTCCTCTGCTGCTCTACTGTTTGTTGACCACCATGGAAAGTTTATAGTTTGCATACCCATTCAATTCCTCTAGAAAGCTGTTGAGTGATGCATTATCCGGAAATTTGCATTCAAGCATATAGCATCCGTCTCCACTTATTTTATAGTGGTTGAGGACGTAGGTTTGCCTTGTTTTTATAAAGGATAGGTATGGCTGATGATTCAGGGTCTGGGTGATGATCGTGATGAACGCATGGACCATATAGCCGAGCTTGTCCTTATTGACATTGATGGTGTACCCTTCGATGACACCACTTTCCTCTAATTTGGCCACTCTGTCAGAGGCGGCCTGACCCGTCAAATGGACTTTTCTCCCCAGTTCTTTCATCTTTATGCGACTGTTCTTGGAAAGCTCCTCCAAGATTCGTATATCCGTATGATCCAGCATGCAGCCCCATCCTTTCATTATTCAAGTGTAACGGCGAAAAGACTTGATTTCATCCATGTATTCTCAACTTATCATAATATAGAATAAATGCAAACGAAAGAAAAGGAGTCAATATGCATGAAGATACAACAAATCCGAAATGCCACCCTGGTCGTGGAATATCCAGGAAAGAAGTTCTTGATCGACCCATTTTTAGCGGACAAGGGCACTTACCCGCCCTTCCCGAATTCCGTACGCCAGGACCAATATAATCCTCTAGTAAGCCTGCCGGCATCATTGGACGATATCCTGTCGGGGATAGATGCTGTCATTGTAACCCATCTGCATCTGGATCACTTTGACGACACGGCCAAAGAAGTACTGCCGAAAGAGATCCCATTGTTTGTACAGAACGAGGAAGATGCGGAAGAAGTGAGAAAGGCCGGTTTTCAACAGGTAATGGTTCTAGAAGAGAACACCGAATTTGGAGGTATTACGTTAAGCAAGACAAAAGGTGAGCATGGAAGAGGCGAAATCTTGAAACTGGCCGGTCTGGTGTGTGGCGTCGTATTCAGCCATCCATCAGAGAAAACATTATATGTAGCAGGAGACACCGTCTGGTATGAAGGTGTTCAGGAAATGATCGAGGAACACCAGCCAGAGATCATTGTCGTGAATGCCGGGGACAACCAGTTCTTGGAGGGCGGTTCCCTCGTCATGGGCAAAGAAGATGTTCATCAAGTGGCTAAGGCAGCACCTGAAGCAACCATCATTGCCAGCCATATGGAAGCTGTCAATCATTGGATCTTATCCAGACAGGAATTAAGCAGCTATCTCCAGGAGAAAGAGATTTCTTCCCAGGTATTCATACCGGAAGATGGAGCTTCATATACTTTCTAAATTTGAAAAACAGACAGCAGGAGCTCCCTCTGTCTGTTTTTTTGTACCTATTGTGTCGTAAAAAAAGCAGCCTGGTCCCGGAGCATGATGGGTTTCCTTCTCACCACCCCTCAAAAAAGTAGCCCACTGCATGTTTGAATTTTATGTTAAAATTCATACTCAAGGTTCTTGTTCCTTAAAAATCATCACAAATAATGAGCGCTTATTGTTAAATAAGATGAGACGTATTCACCACTGCTAAAAATAATGCTAATAACGGAGCCGAGACACATTAGGATCACTACATAAATAAAATATTGGAGGTATAGTTATGTGGGTAATATTAGGCCTGATTGCTATAGTAGCAACTTTTATAAATCTTTATATGTTTACAGCAGGAAAGGATTATAAGCTTGCCATGGCGATGGGATTATCATTTACAGCATTAACACTTTGTGCGGAATACAGCCTTGTATCCCGATGGGTAAACGTGGAAGATTGGGCGGCTTTATCGGATGTAGTACCCGGTATGCAAAGGGCATTATGGTTGTTGACAATTATATCTATCTTGCTAAATATAGCACCTATACTACTAGAACTTAAAAATAAGAAATAATTACTTTGTGGCTCTTTGCAATTATTGTGTAGGTCTTTATGAATAACTAACAGATGCGTTGGTCAAAGAGGACATGTACTTTTTAATTGTATGAAACGTTTTCCTGGTTGCGTTCGTATGTAAGGTGGGGGATGAAAAATGGAAGAATTTGAGTTCAGCTTTAAAAATAAATATGTAAGATTATGGTTTATTTGGATGGTTCCTCTCATCCTACTATCGGTGTTATTATTTCTCCTTTTACCAATAGGATACCATGGGATACCTTCTCTTCTTTTAACCATCATTCCACTTACCTTTTATGGTTGGGTGAAGCTTGATAAAAGGAAAAAGAGATAACTATTATATTGCTTTAATGGGGGCGATTGTGGAACAAGGCAGTCGCTTCTTGTGTTATAGGGACAGAATTATACAATAAATCTTCGGATGAAAGGTGAATAGTTTTTAATGGAAAGTAGATTAAGAAAATCAAGTATATATGGATTATTGTTCGGGTTGGCTATATCTATTTTGTTCGTGGATTATAAAAATGTTACACAGGTAGGAAATGGATTTTATCAAACGACATATAAACCTGTAATGGAATACATCGTGTCAATCTTGCGCTTCGGTATTATAGGAATGTTTTTAGGTCTATTTATTGGTTGGAAGGATTATGAAAGGAAACATAAAACTCAACAAGAAAAATCATATTATCTTCCATTCTTCTTTGTTGTTTTTCTTGTTTCCATCATGTTAATGTTCGTTTTTAATTGGTAAGCATGTTCGCTGATGGGGGCTATTGTTAAATAAAATGGGGGGACAGATGATGGATGACCAATATGTTGTTGGTTGGGGGACACTGGCATTGATCAATGCAGCACTTGCACAAGGGAAAAATAGAACGGGGCTAAACTGGTTTTTGCTTTCCCTTATATTAGGTCCGTTGGCAACACTAATTTTGTTATTTGTTGAAAAGAGATGAGAGAACTGTAGGACATAGATTGTATTAATGATATAAGTAAATAAATTATTGGACCAGGAATGTGAATTCTTGCTTCCTCAACTAAACGAGGGCAATTCTTTTATCAGCCTGCCTGATCAAGCGAGCTCCCTCTTCATTTTAGCAAGCGCAGCAATATAATTAGGAGGAGAAAAGAGATGAAACATAGGATCCAATTTACTTTGGGATATTTAGGATACTTTCTAATAGGGTTTATTGCTTTAAGGTCTATAATTTTCCAGGGTGATAAGGTAGAGTTTATTTTGTTGATGGTTGGATTACTTTTACTTGTAAACTATATAAGTTTTTTAGAAAAAAGCCACGGAACGCCCAAGTATAGTGGTTATATAAAACTTATATTAATTGTCCTATTTATCTTCGCTGGAATTGCACTGTTTTAGTAAGTTTTACAAGCTTCATTAGAAAGGGGAACAAAGAATGGGCATCCCTGTAATTTTATCAGTAATATTACTGATCACCCTTATATTCTCTATATCCTTTGTCATTACAAAAAGAAAAAAAGCTGGTGTAACGGGGGTGAAAAGTGCTTTAACCCCAATTTGTTTTTATCTTATCAGTATAACGAACCTTTTTGCTTATTGGTTTAAGTTTACGGGCTTACTGAATTGGTTCATATCTGTTGCTTTGCTGATGTTAGGTGCTTATTTCACCAAATATATGCCAGTTTACGAAGATCAGAGTTAACAATCGGTGGCGATCAGTCCAGCGCTTTTGTGCAGCAGTAATTATGAAGGAGTGGGTTTTTGATAAAAGAAAAAGTAATTGAATTCCTATTCAACAATAAAAAGTATAGGGTCGAGAAGTTTGTTCTTTTGATTTTATTCTGGCCCGTGGTTCTATATCTATCTACCGCCTTTCGGATTTCCCTAACCGACTTATTTCTACCTGTATTAACACTTATAGTGCTACTCTCGATCATACAAATAGCATGGTATAACAAGAAAAAGGAGATCAAAACAGGGGTGAGCGATTGGATCGGAATGATATTCTGTCTTATTGTTTTAATAGCGATGTTGTTTATAAACTATAATGAAAATAAATTAGAAAATGCTGTGTATGATGCGATTGAAGAAAAAGTAGGGAATGAAACGTTTACGATAGAGTTTATTGACGAGATGAAGAAAAAAGAAAGCTATATTGTTGTTGGCTATACCATGGAAGATGATGACACGAAGTATTTGGAAAGGTATTATTGGTGCGATGGAGAATTGGTTCATGATGGAACAAAAGAAATAGAAGATGAAAAGAATTAATTTGTTCACTAAAATGGTCTCTTATCTGAAACAAGGATGGTATTGTCGGATAAACGTAAATGGCGATTTATTGTGAGAGGGAGGATGGATGAGATGGTCGTGTAGTTATTGAATATAAGTGTCGTATTACTCTTTGGCATAGGGATTGCCTCTTTTATTTGCCGGAGTTAATCCGTCAGCAGCTGATCGATTCTTTACCGTTCCATGGATAAATGTCTCGTTAAAGATATGGATGTTTGTTTTATTAATTGCTACAATGACTAACTTCTTCCGCATGCAGGCGAAAGACAAACAAGCAAAACTTGTCCATGTTCGGAATGCCTTTTTCACATCTGTGTTCATTATGTTATGAGTGGACTGGAAAAATGGGTGGCCTGTATTCAGTTCTATTTTCTAGTCATTTGATCTGATCAACATTGCTGTGTGCAGCAATGTTTTTTACTGTCCTTTACATCAACATGTTTGGGACACAAGGAATACCAACCGTTTCTGCATGAGCACCTGCCAGTCGTAACATTGTTGCCCAACATCTTTATACCAATAAAAAGCAGACGCATCACACGTCTGCTAGAATAGTTGCTAAATGCTTTTTTCCTCATTTCCCTGCGTTAACAGAACTGCTTAGCCCCAATCAATAAGGGTCGGCGTCATGACCTTTCTTCACGGCGTCGTCAGCAGCTTCATTCGCCGAGATGGAGCCTTGGCCGAACTTTGATTGTCCCGCTTCACGTCCTGGTACACGATCTTCCTTGCTCATTTCTTGGAGTTCTTTCCTCTTCTTCTCGATCCCTTCCTTCACACGGCGGCCGTAGTCCTCATCCGCTTGTGTGAAGTGTTTGATCATGGCCGTCTGGATTCGTTCATCACAAATTGCCAGGGCATCTGACAAGTTATCGATCAACTCATCGCGCTCCCAATCTTCAAAGCTGCGGTACGTTTCACCGGCTTGTCCATAGTTGTTCGGACGGTCGATTGGCGCACTCATGGCGGCAGCATGATAGGTCGGCTCATGTTGTGGATGGGGTTCCTCCGCTTCCTTATGGCCACCGATCATGGATGGTTCGTAATTGATGTGTTCATTGTCTCCAGCCTCTTGCGGGTTGCGATGATCCAGTTGGCCGCGATGCTGATTGGTGCGGACAGTTGTTTTTGGCGCATTGACAGGCACTTGCAGATAGTTCGAACCTACCCGGTAGCGCTGGGTATCCGAATAAGAGAAGGTACGGCCGATCAGCATCTTGTCGTCGGAGAAATCCATACCATCCACAAGGACACCTGTCCCGAAAGCAGCCTGCTCAATTTCCGCATGATAGTCTTTTGGATTCTGGTCCAATACCATGCGCCCTACCGGCAGCCAAGGGAACTTGTCTTCCGGCCACAGTTTCGTGTCATCGAGCGGGTCGAAATCAAGCTCTGGATGGTAGCCATCCTCCATGATTTGGACGAACAGTTCCCACTCTGGGTATTCTCCGCGCTCAATCGATTCATATAAATCCTGTGTCGCATGGGCTACGTTCTTCGCTTGGATTTCATTGGCTTCATCCTGGGTCAGATTGCGGATTCCCTGCTTCGGTTCCCAGTGGTATTTGACCAATACTGCTTCCCCTTTATCGTTCACCCATTTATAGGTGTTCACCCCTGAACCCTGCATGTGGCGGTATGTAGCTGGAATACCCCACGGAGAGAACAGGAAGGTGATCATATGTGTAGCTTCTGGCGAACGGGAAACGAAATCGAACATCCGCTCAGGGTTCGGCACGTTTGAAGCTGGATCCGGTTTGAAGGCATGGATCATATCAGGAAACTTCATCGCGTCACGGATGAAGAAAATTTTCAAGTTGTTCCCCACTAGATCCCAGTTTCCGTCTTCTGTGTACATTTTCACGGCAAATCCTCGCGGGTCACGGTCTGTTTCCGGAGAATCCTTGCCACCTGCTACCGTAGAGAAACGAACCATCAATGGGGTTTTTTTCCCTGCACCGGAAAATACTTTCGCCCGTGTATATTTCTCCACCGGCTCGTCCCCAACTTTTCCATACGTTTCAAAATACCCGAAGGCACCACTTCCACGCGCATGTACAATTCGTTCTGGCACTTCTTCCCTGTCAAAATGGGAGATTTTCTCCAAGAAATGATAGTTTTCCAATGTCGCCGGGCCACGATTGCCAATGGTCCGCATGTTTTGGTTGTCCATTACAGGACGTCCCTGACGTGTAGTCAATGTTTCACGGTTCACATCATCCTGCCGGTTTGAAGCGTTTTTTCCTTTTTGTTCATCCGCCATGGTAAAAATACCTCCTTTTTCATTCACCTATCAGGGATTGTATGCAGCAAAAGCAGGAACATGCCTTTGCATTTTCCTGAAGGAGACACTTCCGTAAGAGATATACCCGTTTTCTTGAAAGGTAAAACCTTCCAAATCAGATTTTTCCAATTTATTTCAAGAACGATGGAACACCATCGCATTCATTGAGGCACTTACCGGTCGCTGAGAGTATGCAGATGTTGCTGACCATCTGCTCTCCATAACGCGGAGAAATTTCCGTGACCAACATGCGAAGCCTTATATAAAACCCCGGCATTGTCTCAAGACAGTACCGGGGTTCATGCTGGGAAGTATCCATAGGCTTTAGGACAAGCTTCTCAGCGCATCTTCTATTTGTGTGTCACCAGATATCATCTCGAATGTTTTATGATAGGCATTCGGTTCTTGTAAAGCAGAGATCATCGTTTTCGCCACATCTTCCCGTGGTATTTCTCCTCGACCCACGGTGTCACCTACTTTGATTTTGCTTGTGCCCGGTTCTTTCGTCAGGGCACCTGGACGGACGATGGTATAATCGAGTTCCGACTTCTTCAAGTGCTCGTCTGCCTCATGCTTCATTTGCAGGTAATGGCGGAAGGTCCCTTCGACCTGTGTAGGATCTCCTGCCCCCATACTGCTCAGCATCACGAATTTTTTGATGCCGTCTTTTTCAGTTGCATCAATCAGGCGGATCGCTCCATCCCGGTCGACATCTGTCGTCTTATTCGGTCCAGTTCCCGAACCGGAACCAGCAGCGAACATGACCACTTCCATGCCTTTTACCGCTCTTCCGACATCACTTTCCGACTCCAGATCGCCCAGGACCGGGATGCCTCCAAGCTCTTCCATCTCCGCTTTTTGTTCCTCTTTGCGGACCATGGCATATGGCTCATGCCCTTCTGCGCGAAGGTTCTTCACTAACAATTTACCTGTATGTCCATGTGCACCTGCTACTAGCACTTTCATACTATCTGAACACTCCTTCCATGAGAGTCTCTCTAATAGTATTTCCTTCGTCCTTAAACTTGAAACTTTACCAGTTCTCCCTGAAGCATGGTACAAATGAGCGACTGATCCAACGGAAGATCCGCAGGGCAGACCCGCTCACAGTTTTTGAGGTTTGAGAATAGAACACCCCCGTCCTAATGAACGGAGGCATCAGTGCCTTTGAGTCGAAAAGACCTTTAGCAATACGTTGCTCTTCAGCATGCTATTCTATACGAGAGCAGTAGATAATGGCTTCCCTTTCTTCTATTAAATGATCCCCTGCCAGCGCAGCACCAGTTCGGCGATCAGCGCGGAACCGAGGAAAGAGCCCACTAGTACCAGGCTCGCGACTATCAAGGTCCTCCATCCCAGCCTGCGGAAATCCGCCCACGAACGGCCGATGGCAATTCCTGCATAGGCAAGGATTGGAGTGGTAAGTGCCAGCAGTTCCACTTGGTTGGTCCACTGCACGACATAGTCGGCCCCAGGCATCCACGGCATGGATACGATTACTCCGATGATCGCGATATAAGCAACACTCGGAAAATTGATCGGAATGACCGCATGCAGGATGAACCCTGCCAAGCAGATCAAGACCAACACAGCCATGCCAGGCAGCGCCGTCCATGGCATGATGTCATACCCCGCCCAATTGGCAAAAAGGGAAGTGAACCCGAAGATAACCAACAGCAGTGTCCATTCTTGTGTATTTTTCAATAGCATTGTCTTCCCCCCTAAGCCGCTTCCTTGTTGTTGTTATCTTTCTTTGTCAGCATCCGGTACAGCTTTTCCGTCAACGGCAGCGCGATGAAGATGCTGATATACAACCCAGTCGATAAGGACAGCAGGTTGCTGGCACCAGCAAATGCGACAATCTGTGTTTCCATCTCAGGAAATGCAGCAATGAGTGAGCCACTTGCCGCAGCCATCATGCTTCCGCTCCCGATTCCAGAAGCCATGGCAAATGAATACGGATGGAGCGGTGTCACTGTAACCAACAGACCTGCAAGGATGCCCATGAATACGGCACCGAACACGGTCCCGAAAATATAAACGGCCATGACACCACGCCCCTCCGGCGAGTTGATGCCGAATTTGTCCATGATCAGGCCGACATTCGGTTCCCTGGCCACCGAGTGTGTCATCCCGATGGATCCCCTCTTCAGTCCAAGCCAGACTGCGAGCGGCAATGCAAGCAGGATCGTTCCCAGGTTTCCCAGCTCCTGCAGCAAGAGTGCCGGTCCAGCCGCAATGATTTCCGGAAGAGACGGACCGATCGTGACACCGATTTTAGCAAGCAGCAAGGACACCCCCAGCACGATAATTGGTTCAGCGTTCCTCGACTGCCGCTCCTTCACGAGTGGTGTGAAATATAAAAGCAGCCCGATGATCAAGGCATACAGCATCGGCAGCAGCATCACGACACCTGGGCCGACCGAAAAACTGAACGTGCCCACCAATTCCGTCACGATAACCGTAACGAGCACGAGCAAATGGAGCCGCCAATCCTTCCACAGCCCCTGTAACGCATCGCTCATAATAATCCCCCATTTCTCTATCTCTGTTGTTATGTATACCTCCCCTTCCAACGACAAGAGGCTGTACTTATTCTACCATTTTTCCACTATTTGTAGAATTGTTATTTTTTGGCCTACAGTGAATGCTCTAATTGCCGTTAGATCCGCTCACTCAGGCGACAACACCTGCCGCTCAGGCCTCGCGACTGCTCACTCGGGCAGCCGTCCTCCCAGCTCGGGCCGCACATCTGCCCACTCAGGCGACAACACCTGCCACTCGGGCCTCGCGACTGCTCGCTCGGGCGACCGCACCTCCAGCTCAGGCCGCACATCTGCCCACTCAGGCGACAACACCTCCTCTACCATTAATTAAAACCATTTTTCGGCAGGGACGCGCATATAGTGATAGTGGAGTTCATTACCATCATGGGGGGCATAGGTATGAAATTTTGTCCGCAGTGTGGCGCGGATGTGCATGAAGCTAGCAGGTTCTGTTCGAAATGTGGGTTGGAGCTGTCAGAAACCGATACTGACCAATCAGCTGCTGCCGTCCAAACGGGTGCCAGGCGGCAACAGGGCAGCGCACCTACGTATGTGACCATTGGCTGGATCTGCTGTGTCATTTCACTCGTCTTCATTCCTGTCATTTTCGGTGCTATTACCGTCATCATGGGTTACCTGACGCGAAAGGTGGATGAACAGCATGGCACGATTCTGATGATTGCAGGTGTTGCTGGAGCTATTTTCGGCATGCTGCTCGGAGCAGCGGTCGGCGGATCCTACTATTATTAACCCACACAAAAAAGCTGCCGGCCCGGCAGCTTTTTCTTGTTATATTTCCCTTTTATCCACCATATCATGGACCTTTTCAATTTCTTCATCCGGTACAATCAGGTAGTAGATCCCATCAATTCTTGTCCCATCTCCAGCCATCTGGTAGCTGGTAATATTCTTCCTTGTCCCCATATAGTCGTTCATCAGTTTCTTCATATCATCAAATTCCAGGTTGGTCGTCATATTATCTCCAAGAATATCAATCGTCCGGTTGATTTTCGTGACGGAAGCGACGCTCACCCCTTCATCAATGATACCCTCGATCACTTTGCGCTGGCGCTCCTGCCGGCCGAAGTCTCCGTTCGGGTCCTGCTTCCTCATTTGCACATAGGCCATGGTTTTGTCGCCATCCATTTCCGTCGGTCCCTTTTCAAATTGGTACTGGCCGTCATTCCAAGCAACTTCATTATCGACTGTGATCGTGCCCAGCTCGTCCACCATCTCGGTCAAGCCTTCCATGTTCATCTGCACATAATAATCCAACTCGATATCCAGAAAATCTTCCACTGTCGCCACAGACATATCCGCTCCGCCATAAGCATAGGCATGATTGATTTTATCTTCAAAACCTCTGCCAGCCATCGTCGTGAGTGTATCACGCGGAATGCTGACCAACTGCATGGCCTCCTCTTTCGGATCAAGCGAAAGGACCATCACCGCATCCGATCTCCCGCTGTCTCCCTCACGCTCATCCACACCGAGCAGCAGTATATTCAACGGTTCCGACGTCTCCATTTTCTTCTCGACCACTTCCCGGTCGATCGATTCCACTGGCGCATTCATCTCCACATCCACCGTATTTTTCGCATTATTATAGATGGAGTAAGCATAGCCGCTAATTCCTAGCCCGACCAATAGCAGGAGAGCCAAAGGAATCTTCAGCCACAGTTTCCTAGACTTTTTCTTTCTGTCACTTCGTTTCATGCCAATCTCCTCTTATTCCCTTACTTTTTTTCTGATAAAAATCATTTTACCATATATGAACGGATCCATTCGATAGTATTTGATAAAATTCTACATTCCTCGGTCGGGAGGACTCCCTGCTCGGGCGGCAGAGGCCGACACTCAGGCCTCAGCTCTCACCACCCGGGCCGCGGCATCACCCACTCAGGCCATGCACACGCTCACTCAGGCCCCAGCTCACACCACTCAGGCCACGCTCATGCTCACTCGGGCCCCAGCACCATCCACTCGGGCCTCATCCCAATCTAAAAATGTAATCCAACGTCATAACAATCCCTTACTTTTTCCACATTTTTAACGAATTTATCCCATGCTCGCCTTATATGATAGAAACTGAGGGAAATCCAATGAAGCAAATACCAGATAGAAAGACGGTGAACACATTGGAATTGCTAAGCATCAATGGTCTATGCCATGTCGTTGGCGTTCCCTTGGATACGGGGGCTCGCTGGATCATGGAATTCAAGGAGCACATACCAACATCGAAACAAAACGATGCCACCTACTATCACTTGGAGGCGATCGATATTCTCGGCTTTATCAAAGCATGCAAAGAACAGCACTATTCAAGTGACCAAATTACAGAAATGCTGGAAAATAAATGTTTTCCCATCACCACCAACTCATCCATGGATATGGTAAAGGAAACGTTGGAACAGGGAAATTATAAAGGAAATATGCTGACAGTGATGCAGACACTTGGCATGACTGTATCGAATGTAGCAAACCAGGAAAAGATGCTCGACACATTGAAGCAGCAACAGAAGGAGCAATCTGAAAAAATGGACCGTCTGACAGACGAGTTGGAAACGATGAAGGAGGATATAGCAGCCGGAAGGGATTACTTCCTGAAAAAAGAGGCATTTGCCAAGCTGTTTCAACATAACAGCAGGAAGGCTCATATTTTTCCAATCACCTAAAGGAGGATGACGTATGTTTCACCCAGATAATAAGAAGGCAAAGCCAGGAGATATCGTGGAATTTATGCGGGATGGAATGCTTTTTCAAGGAAAGGTCCTTCCGTCCAAATGCAAAAACAGCATCATCGTGGATTTTTCTTCTATCATGCATAACTGGGAAAAAGTCAGCAGCTATCCGAACACCGTCGTCGGCCATGGGAAGTACCGGGTCGTCACCACATCCCGCCATAAAGCAGGATAGCTAAACCATCCACATTAGCCACAGAAGCCGTGCTTTCATGATCCCCCCTTCATGGAAGCATGGCTTCTGTGGTTTTATACGAAAAATTACGGAGACCCTGCCTGCAGCAAAATCCCCGTTCCTCTTATTCTTTAACTCTCTGTCAGAAGTAGAGGCAGGGGGATGGATAACGCCCCATTCTCCCAATTCTACTTCAGCCTCCAGCTAACACATCTTTTTCTTCTTGAACCACTACATCCACCTCGGACACTTTCCTGTTTGGAATACCCCTGGGCCGCGCGAATGCTCACTCGGGCGGCAGCTCCAGCCACTCGGGCCTCAACTCCCAGCTCCAACCGCATGCATTCATATTCGCTTTCCGGCAATTGCCTTCCTTACCTTGCCAAGGGCGGTCTTGCCCTTCTCCTTCTGGGCGACGAGGACATTGACGTACAGGGCGTCGAGGATGCTGAGCTGGGCGAGACGCGAGGACATAGCTTCCGGCCGGTAGTCGGACTCCCGGGCGACGGTGGAGAGTACGACATCCGCGCGCTCGCTCAGCGGCGACTTGGAGAAATTGGTGATGGCGATGGTTTTCACCCGCTGATCCTTCAACACGTCCAGGACATCAAGAATGTCCCTGGTCGCGCCGGAGTGGGAGATCAGCACCGCGACATCGGCTCCGGTCATCTGCGAGGCGGACACCACCTGCATATGGGAGTCGGACTGGGCATAGACGGGGATGCCGGTCCGAATCATTTTGAGGTAGGCTTCCATTGCGATGAGGTTGGAGCCGCCGAAACCGAAGAACTCGACCTTCCTTGCCCCCAATAAGCATTCCACTGCTTGCCGGACGGCTTCCATGTCCAGAATATCCAATGTTTCTTCCAATGTTTTCATATTC
The DNA here is from genome assembly GCF_042643145.1 of Virgibacillus xinjiangensis. Lineage (NCBI taxonomy): Bacteria > Bacillati > Bacillota > Bacilli > Caryophanales > Bacillaceae > Virgibacillus > Virgibacillus xinjiangensis. The sequence goes on along the minus strand of NZ_JBHRSA010000043.1, from coordinate 16,790 downwards.
TCATGAAAAATTTTTTCCGTCATGCTTGCTTCCGTATCGGTGTCTGAAATGGTATCTTCCCGCCCGCTTTCCGGTACGGCTAGTTCGGATGCCAGCACAATCTTCATGGCCTGAAAGCCCTGGAATCCAATGGTTTTGCAAAAGCGGAACACGGTGGACACCGCGATGCCGATTTCATCGGCCACTTCGTTGATGCTGCCGTTGATGACGCGCTGTGGATGCTCCATGATATAATCCGCAATCCTCCGCTCTGTATGCGTGAAAGATGCATAATTGGAGCGGATGCGGATCATGCAATGCTTGTTTTCCTTGGTGTCCAATGTGCTCCCCCCTTCCGAATTTCCTATTTTTCTATCTTAATATGAATCCAGCAAAAAGGAAAATATTTTTTAAATCGTTTTCACCAGAAAAAATATTTTCCTGAAAGCGATTGCTACGGAAATAATTTTCATGTATCATAAGTTTTGCAGAATTTTTATCAACATCCGACAGATTCAGACAACAATAGAGGGGGAAGGGTTACATGTCATCTACTATGTTAATACTCATCGCTGTAGCTGGTATTTTTGGGCTATTATATCTAGTGATTCGCACCAAACTGCATGCGTTCGTATCTTTGATGATTGTCAGTTTACTAGTTGGTATCGCCGCTGGCATGCCGCTTAATGAAGTAATAGAAACCGTGGAAAGCGGGATGGGAGGAACACTTGGCTTCGTCGCCATTGTCGTCGGTCTCGGTTCCATGTTCGGAAAGATGCTTGAGGTCTCCGGAGGGGTCGAACGCCTCGCACAGACCTTGCTGAAAAAATTCGGTGAAGACCGCTCCCAGTGGGCGTTGGGAATCGCCGGGTTCTTGGTCGCTATTCCGGTATTTTTTGATGTCGGTTTCATCATCCTTGTGCCAATCGTGTATGGGCTTGCAAAGAAAACCGGCAAATCGCTATTGTACTATGGTATTCCGCTGCTCGCCGGTCTTGCAGTCACACACAGCTACATACCACCGACCCCGGGGCCGATTGCTGTTGCCGACCTGATCGGCGCAGAGCTTGGCTGGGTCATTCTCTTCGGTATCATGGCCGGGATCCCATCCATGATCATCGCAGGTCCATTGTTCGGCCGCTATATTGCAAACCGCATCCATGCGACCGTGCCGGACTACATGAATTTTGAGGACAAGGAATATGAAAAAGATTTGCCAGGCTTCGGTCTGATTGCCAGTATCATTCTCGTTCCACTCGTGTTGATTCTTATCAACACGTTATCCACTGTGATTTTCGCAGAAGGGCATATTGCGCGTGAGATCACCACGTTCATCGGTAATCCGATTGTCGCACTCACCATCGCTACGCTGCTGACATTCACATTCCTCGGAACGAAACGAGGATACAGCAGACAGGAAGTTCAAGACATCGCTACGAAAGCACTCGAACCAGCCGGTATCATCATCCTGGTAACTGGTGCAGGTGGTGTGTTCAAGCAAGTTCTGATCGACTCTGGTGTCGGTGATGTTCTCGGTGAAATGATGGCCGGGTCGCCACTGCCCCCGATCTTGCTGGCATTCCTGATCGCAGCCGTCGTACGTGTCGCACAGGGTTCTGCCACTGTATCCATGGTAACCGCAGCCGGGCTCATCTCCCCGGTTATTGAAATCACTGGAATGGAAGGCCCTGTACTTGGACTGATCGTTATCTCCATCGCGGCCGGTGCAACCGTGCTGTCACACGTCAACGACTCCGGATTCTGGCTCGTCAACCGATTCTTCGGCATTGACGTAAAAGACACCTTGAAAACCTGGACCGTCATGGAAACACTCATTGGTCTCGTCGGTCTCGGAGTCGCATTGATCTTAGGACTGTTTATAACTTAATAAGCAACTGTGAAAAACCGGGCGATCGCCCGGTTTTTTGTGCATAAGTCTGTGGACAACTGTGGATAAGTTATGGACAAGCTGTGGGTAGTTTGTGGATTATTGTCGAATGTGGTCGATGGGAGTGTGGTTGGGTGAGGTGTAGTTGTTGGCGCGCGGGCCGGGTGCTGTGCTGTGGCCCGAGTGCTGCATGCCGGCGACCGAGTGGCGGATGCTGTGGCCTGGGTGCTGCATGCTGCGGACCGAGTGGCGACCTCCACGGCCTGAGTGCTGCATGCCGGCGACCGAGTGGCGACCTCCGTGGCCCGAGTGCTGCATGCTGCGGACCGAGTGGCGACCTCCACGGCCTGAGCGGGCGCCGCGGGTCGTGCTTATCTTCATTTATTGCTTCTATATATTATTCCCATTTCATACACTATATAATCCACCTGTTTCGCGAGAGCACTTTCATCATGAATAAAGGAGGATGTCATGCCGTTTGCTTTCTTTCTTCCAGAGTTGCTGGTATGGAATGTCCCTCTGTTCCTCTGTCTTGCAGTCATCGCCATCATTTATTGCTATTTCTACAGGAAAACCCCTGCTGCCAAGCGTACGGACAAAAAACCGCTCCTTTTCCTAGCATCCCTTTGTTTGTTGTTTTTATTAACAGGCAGTCCATTAGCCAGTCTCAGCCACCTCTCTTTCAGTTTGCACATGATCCAGATGAGCCTGCTCTTTTTCATCGTGCCGCCCCTGTTGTTGGCCGGAATTCCTGTTCACTTTTTCAAAAAAATCAAGTCCATGCCGTTGCTGAAAAAGTTCACCTTTCCGTCCAAGCTGGCATTACTGCTGTTCGCCCTGTTCTTCCTCTTATATCACCTCCCCCCTGTCCTATCGGCAATCACCCAGCACACCGCTCTGCAGCATGGATATACCTTGCTTCTATTATTGCTCGCATGCAGCATGTGGTGGCCGATCATCTCGCCCGACCCATCACAGCGTCTAAGCAAGGAGCCGCTGAGAAGATACCTCTGGATGAGCGTTTCGGTCCTCATGCCAGCATGCCTGCTGTTCATCTTATTGGCGATCATCGACGGTACATCGAATCCCTATCTTTCTCAAATGACCGCAGCCCTTTGCCTTCCTGAACAGGCTGGTACCTTGAGCCTGCTTCCCCCGCCATTCAATACGCGCTGGGATCAAATCACCGCAGGCACTCTGATGCTGATTCTTCATAAAGCAGCCATCATGCTTTCCCTCCGACTGGGGAATGCATGATGGCTGCACTGGATGAAAGCACGAACTTTCTCAGTCAGACTGCTTCACACTAAGTATGGACACCGTCACCAAGATAAGTACCATTCCAAAAAGTTGGATGATGGTCAAATGATCTCCCATCAGCAGAACGCCGAATAATGAAGCTGTCACCGGCTCGACCATGGCGACCATCGAAGCAGTGGCGGGAGTCGTCCGTCGAATACCAATCACGTATAATATAAATGAAATTCCAGCACCCACCCCCCCTAACAGAAGAAACCACCCGATGTCGTTCGACGTCATGACGCTAACTGCTTCTTCCCTGTCTACCACCAGAAAAAGGATCAGACAAAATGAAAAAAAGGCGATGGTTAGCGTAGTCTGCGGCTTTCCGATCGAAGAGGCATTTTTAAACCCGAAGATGAACAATGCATAGGAAAGACCCGCAGCAAGACCTGCCGAAGCTCCTAGTAAACTTACGGAAATCGAATCAGGGCTGTAGGCGCCTGTAAGCAGGACAATCCCTATCAGCACACTGGAAATGCATCCCCATTTCAACCATGTCGAACGTTCCATTCGCAATAGAAAGGAGATTAGAAGGACAAACACGGGAGCGGTGTACATTAATGTGGCGGCGACAGCAATACTGGCGGCTTGGATACAAAGAAGGAGAATGGCCATTACTTATAGAAGTAAAGAGGCAGAATAGGTAAGAGTCAAAGAATCATCTGCTTTTTATGTCTCCCAATGTTTTTCGAACGTTGATGATAAAAGAAAGAGGTATCAATAAAATGACAAAAAAGCCACCTATAAAAAACCAGATGAATGGCGTGTTTGTCCATGTTACAAATTTAAAAGAATCAGCAAAATGGTACACTGACTTATTAGGCCTGGATATTGACTTGGACCAAGTGACTTCACCTGTCTTCAACATCCCCATAACAGGGACAACTTCCCTGACGTTGGATGACCACACCTTTGCTCCTGCGTTCACACACAGTCCAAGTGCCAATCCCATTTTTAATTTATATGCTCCAACCATTGAAGAAGCATATGAATATATTAAAGACAAAGGGATAGATATTGTGAGAGAAATAGAATGGGCAGGAGATACCGCTTGGTTTAATATCAAAGACCCTGACGGAAATGTGGTGATGATCTGTAATTGCTGATCAGTTGATCATATGCTGTGAAAAACTACATGCATTTGATTTTTTGGCCCTCTTCTAGATATGAAAAAAAGGATTTGAGATCACACTCAAACCCTCTCTATCACTTTACTGTCCTTGCCATAAATGGATAAGGTCCTGGTTATTTCCTCTCGCAAACACATCGGTACGGTTTGGCCCCCAAGAGACAGCGGCAGGTGCCGAGGTCAAGCTGCCACCGATGTTCTGCCATCCTCCCCAGCGGCTGCCGTTCCATTCTCTTCGGTACAGCCGGTTTCCTGTACCTCTTGCAAAGACTTCTAAGCGGTTCGGACGTCTGGAGGATACCGCAGGGGCACTTGTTAAGGTTCCGCCCAGGTTTTCCCAATTACTCCACGTCCTCCCATTCCACCATCGATGGATGAGGTTGTTATTCTGTCCCCTGGCAAACACATCGATTCGATTCGGCCCCCAAGAAACAGCGGCTGGTTCTGAGGTCAATGTACCACCAAGATCTTCCCACTCTTCCCAGCGTGAGCCATTCCATGTCCGTTTATAAAGTCGGTTCCCAGCGCCTCTTGCAAAAACGTCAATCTGGTTGTTTCTGCGAGAAGAGGCTGCCGGACCACTCGTCAGCACTCCGCCAAGGCTTTCCCAACCACTCCAACTGTTGCCGTCCCACCATCTATGATAAAGTGCATTGTCTGTTCCACGAACAAACACATCGATCCGGTTCGGTCCCCAAGAAACGGCTGCTGGAGGGGACGTCAACACTCCACCAAGACTTTCCCAGCCACTCCAACTGCTGCCATTCCACCAAATATGATAAAGTGCATCGTCCGTACCACGAGCGAATACATCGAGTCGGTTATTTTGCCAAGAGGAAACGGCAGGAGCTGATGTCAATACTCCTCCTAAGCTTTCCCAGCCTTGCCATCCACCACCGGGGCCGGGAGTATCTTCCTGGAGCATCTCCAAAACAATTTCAATGACACGAGTCAGTACGCGGTCCATAAGATTTCTTGGTACATTGAGTTGCGTGAACAACAAGGCAAACCATGGTACCTGTCTTTGGAATTGCTGATAGATCTGCGCGGCCGATTGATTCGTATTCGCTTGGTTAAGCGTGTAATTCACGATGAAGAAAAATGCGTATTCGATCAATTGCCTGTTCATTCCAGCTTGCTGTAGCTGGGAATATAAATTGCTATGTTCTGTACGAAGTCGCTGCATAATTTGCTGGGCATTCGCTTGCTGACGCATATCTTGAGACGGCCCATATGGATAAACAGGCAAAGGGGTTGGGACTGGATAATAATACGGGTAGTTATACATCATGATACCTCCACTTTTTCTCTAACATATGCACAGAAAAAGGAATGTGATCATGATCCTTTTATGTTCAGCAAGCACAGCAAAAATAGAGAAGCTGATCATTTGCTGGCCGCTTCTCTCCATCCATTGTTCCTATTCTTTTTTCAACCGATTCTAATAAGGTTCCAGTGAGTGGCTATGTTCACCTTTTGACGCCTTCTCGTCCCATCCCAGGCATGCCGGGCAGCAGTTGTGCTGCCTGATTAACACCTATCTTCCCTGCTTGGGAAATTATGCTTGCACAATAACCCATTCATAGTTTTTGGGCAGGTTTTTTCCATCTTCAACCTGCTTCAGGAACTGTTCGGCTTCTTCCAGTGTTTCAAATAAAATCACGTTTCCTTCGGAGGCCAAATAGATCTCTGCTTGGCTGCCTCCCTTGGCAATGATTTTATACATTCAATCACCTCTCTCGTATTCCAAATGCCCTAAAAGCACGCGGAAGGGTCGACTCCCGTTGTGTACTCGGGATCTCCCGCTCTATTAGTCTTAGTGCTTTATGCCCAGGCAATAAAAAAAGCCGAAAAGGGGTGTCATCTATCCCTTTTCGGCTTATATCCCGGCACTATTGTCCGGTTATTCCCGCCAATTCTCTATTTTTATTTCAGGATGAATATCATATATCCTGTATCATTATCGAAATTCCAATCTACGAATACATCCTCGATTTTCTGACCGAGCTCTGTTTCCAATAAATCTATATTCAGCAGCCTTTTCTCCAGCCTGCGTTTAGCCAGGCGGAGCTCTTCCTCGAATCCATTCTCGATCAGCTCACGCTCGATCATCACGAGAATATCCTCGCGTCTGGTGAATAATGTCCGTGTATTCAGCATGAACGACTTCAGGTTATGTGGCGGCTTTTGTGCCTCCCTGGTAATTCGATCGATCTCCTGATGGACCGTTGCGCGGGCCGGATAATCATAATCCACCTGGTTTACAGGAGTTTCCATATCCATCTCTGCAAAAATCACCCCACTGTGATTCGGGAGCGCCCAGTCATAATAGATATGATCGATTCTTTCACCCGTTTCGGACGACAAGATTGTATTGATTTCTGGAAGGAGTTTTTCCATCAGTACATCCCGGGTATCCTGCACTTTTATATCATTGTCCTTATCCAGCAGCACCTTTTCCATTGGGGCCATGAAATTGCGCAGATAAATCGTGATGAAAGGCTTGGCCACCGTAACAAATACGGCTTCCGGCCCCTTCCCGAAATGATCTCGCAACAGTTTTCCCACAGAACTGGCGATGACAGATTCCACTGTCCTATTGGTCATTTTATAACATCCTTCATTTATGGAGAATTGTACTTTATTATTACAATTCCTTGATAGAGTATAACATCTGTTCGCTTATTTTTGAACAAAGTGCAAGGAATAAACGAAGAAAACCCTTCGACAATATTTGAAAAGGCCGCTCGAATGCCCATTCTCGGCCCCTTTATGGGATTAAAAATCCTCATTACGAAGCCTTTTTTGTATACCTGCATTTCGGGAAATTGCTGCAGCCGTCGAATGCGCCGTGTTTGCCTTTGCGGCGTGTCAGGCTCCCGCCGCATTTCGGACACAGATTCTGCTTGAGCCTGTCTTTCTCTGTCCGTGCCTTCTCTTTCTGCCTGGCCTTCAGCTCTGCGACGTGCTGCTTCCGGACCTTCCGCTTTTCCTTCTTATCTTGGATGACCAGACCATCAAGCATGTGGTTGATTTCCTGCAAATCGGAATCATTGATCATCCTCGCTTCCCCTTGTTCTCGTATTATTTTTACCAATTCAGGAAACTGTATAACCCTTGCGGCTACAAATTCTTGCTTGAATTTCAAGGTCGAACTTCGCGAAAAGGCGATAATGGAATGGAACCATTTTCCCTCTTTTCCGAGAAAATCTCTTAACGCCTGAATATGCCCAGCATTCTGGCGAATCGGATTATACAGCCGCTCCTTCCGCTGATAAATCACCTGTGTCCAGTACTGCTGCTTTTCCCCGCCAAAAATCCAGCCATCATAGTGTTTCGTCTCAATCACGAAAATTCCGTATGGAGACGTCACCACATGATCCACCTGGGTCATTCCCTTATCTCCATTCGGTACATAGAGATCATCAAACACGGTATATTCCTCACCCAGCTTGTTCAACAGGCGGTTCACATACCGCTCGCCCGCCGCCCCCTTCAGTTCGGGGTATTTCCACTTGAGTATGGCTACACCGATCAACAGTATTGCGACCGTGACATATGGAGACCATAGGAAAAGCAACGGAATGACAGCCAGACTTCCAGAAAGCAGCAGCAACCCATTGATGAACCTATCCATTCTGTTCTTCCCCCACACGAGCGCCTCGAATTTCTGTTTCCTCCAACTCTTTCAACTGCTGGATGAAGCCATCCAAATTACGTTTTGGCATGACGAATCCGCCCTCCCGGACCGCCTGCACAGCCTTGACCGTCTCCTCTGCCACATGCTCATCCCGGCAGATCAGTCCGTTAGCCTTGATGGTCAAATGATCGAGGAATTCATCCTCCCCAAGCGGCGCAGTCAGCAAAATGACAGCCATCCCGGATTTTCGTTCCTTGAGCTCCGTAATCAATGCCTGCACTTCCAGAGGCGAAGTTTCCTCCGTATTCCACACCACAACATCCGGCTTCCGCTCCAGCAGTTGCTCCAAAGCATCCACCGTATATTCCAAGGCCTCCAGCACCCCGACATCCCTCTGCTCTTCCAACCTGTCCATCACATTCGTCAGCACCGGCACCTTGCTCAAATAGATCACTTGCATCGCCTCATAACCGCCTATCTGTTTATAATTTTTATAAAAAAATAAGTCCGCACCCCGTTTGGATGCGAACTTATCGTACTACAGTATTGAACAAAATGTAAGTAGCTTATGGAAAAAAATACCATATATTCATTCGACAAAACTCGCCCTAGCTCGGGCGACAGCATCCACCGCTCAGGCCACAGCTCCTCTCACTCAGGCCACAGCTCCTCTCACTCGTGCCGCAGTTCCCGCCACTCGGGCGCCAGCACCTCCCACTCGGGCCTCACCACCGCTCACTCGAGCCCCAGCACCCTCCACTCAGGCCGCAACAATCCCCTCCTCATCCCCCTCAAAAAAGGCAACACTTGAGAAATCTCCTGTTTTGCCGCATAATTAATAGGCAACTACATATGCAAGGGGTGCCTGATTATGAGCAAGATTGAGAGAAATAAGCCCTGCCCATGCGGGAGCGGAAAGAAACATAAGAAATGCTGCGGATCCCCTCAGGCGGAAAAGGCGGACAGGCTGCAGAAGCTGGATGCTGAATTGAATCGATTCCACGAGGATCTTCTATCTTTTTCCACGAATAAGCACCAGAAGGCTATCCAACACCAGATAGATCACTATAAACAGGTTGATATGGATGAAGGGACGGCAGATCTCTATGACGCCGGGCTTGTTCAGTGGGTCATCCTTCATGCTCCTCTACTGAAAAACTACCAAACTATCTACCAGGAATTCTACCAACGCCATGCAGCATCTGTTTCGCCGGCAGCCAAGGACAAGCTGGCCGTTTGGCCGGAGACAGCGCCATCCGTCTACGAGGTGGTCGAGGCGAATCAGCAGGACGGCTCGATGACGACCATACGGGATATCCATAGCGAGAAGACGTATCAGACGCCGATCAGCCCGGATGATTATGTCGAAGGGACACTGCTCATTGGTACACTTGTGTCATTCGGAACCTATGACTATTTCCTTCACACCATCATCAAACTGTATCGTCCCGACCGCGATAAGCTGAAACAGCTCCTGACCGATTATTCCGAGAAGACAGGCGGACTGCTTGATCACTTCCCAGACTTCCTCGCTGAGGCACTTGTCGTCGGTGTGAATCGCTTCGAATGGTCGAAGCCGAATCATGAGGAAGTGGCCCAGCAGTTCACAGACCAGATGGTCGATAAGGACATGGATGATGAACTCATCCTTGAAGGCATCAGCCTCTGGCACGAGTATTGCCGCCAGGAAAATCCGACCTTGAAAAAGCTCGAATCCTATGCGGCCGCCATGGACTACCTCGTGCAGAAAAAATTCCTCAAACAGCCCGCTTCCCAGAAGCAGATCGCCGAGGAATATCATGTCTCACTCAGTTCGGTTTCTACGAACTACCGCAAATTGAACAGCGTATTGTCTGAAGAGGCAGTGCCTGCAGGCAGCTAACCAGAAGCTCAGAATCCTTGATTCTGAGCTTTTTTCGTGTATGGACACAGCTCACCGGCCTGCATCTATTCCCTGGAACACAAAGTCACCCGTTTCAGCAGCTGGCAACGTGGTGTAGTGGATGGCATAGCCTTTCTCCACTTCTATCTCCACCACATTCTCCGCAGATGCTGCTCGTTCATTGGATGACACAATGCTTTCCCTTGATTCTTCCTCTTTGCTGACAATCACTTTCTCTATTTCCTCATCAAGCACTTCCGCAGCAAAGATCACCTCATACATACCGCTTTCCATTTCCGTTGCAGACCAAGTGACCCGCAAATCTCCATTAGCTGCTTGCACGTCCATTGGCGTAATATCGGCCGCGCGGTACAGCAATCCAGCATGTTTCTCGATCAGCTTCACATAATCCCGAGGCTCCGAATCCCATATGATCAGCTTTTTAGTGCCAAATTCCTTCTCGGCGACCACTTCCCCCGATTGATTAGGAAAGGTATCCCATATGGCCGCATGCTCCGTCCAGTAATATCCGCCGAATGCCGATGGGCCGAAATATCCCACAATCAGGATAACGATCAGGCCCCATCCATAACGTTTCTTCATTTTCATCTGCCTCTCCCCCTGTAGCAATTTTACTGGCCAGTTTAACATGTCATCTATTTGTAATAGAAAATTGCTAGAAAACATGATTGTCGTGGAAACTCTTCCTCCATCGCCCCCCATCCGATAAAGCATCAGCTTCCTGTGAAGAGCGAACCGCCGTGCCTGGCCAAGTGTAACGTTCCCTTGAAATTCCATCAAAATAGCGGACAAAGCAACCCCCCCTGTCACCCATAACTGGCCGATTGTAATATTTACACAATTCCTTATAATTGTTACAATTATATTACATAGACAAGGAAAAGGGGAATGGGGAGAGATGCGGAAACTGCGAGGATTCCTGGTAGTTCTACTATTTGCGCTTGCCGTCACACTGGTTTTCGTTTTCACCGACGGCTCGAAAGCGGATGAAAAGATAGAAGAAGAACCAACAGAGCAAAAAGGCGGCAGCATAGAAGTCGAAGTGATCAGCCCGCAGGAGGGTGATTCAGATAGAGAAGAGCAGTAGAAAAAGACGAAGCCCGCATTCCAGCATGCGCTTCGTCTTTTTTACGTACTATATCGTCATGGCGTTTTCCACTTCCACAAAGATTTTATCCGGGAAAGCACGGTGCCGGATGGTCCGTGGAAGCTTGCCTTGGCTTCCCTTCACATGCATCGATCCGCCGCGCGGAACTTCCACGATGATTGACTGGCCGTTGATATCAGCAAGATCGATCAGCGGCGAAAACTCTTCCTCACTCAGACAACACACCGTTTCATCCCCGCAGACCAGGCATATAAATACCCTCGCCGAGGAGTTGAGGTCATTTTGAATGGACTGCAATTCACTCGGGTGGAACCGGAAATTCCACGGGGAAGCGTTCTTCGTCAAATACTTCACAAACAAACGTGTATCATGATTGATCAAATAATGGCCATATAATTCATCCACTTTATTCAACGCCTTGAACGAATCATGTTCCGTGATCTGTGTCAGCACTGCGCCATGATATAAATCCTGGGTGGTTATTTTCATGCAATCTCCTCCGTGCGTCACATACCTTTATGTATGGCAAAAACAGCCTCTACCATATTATCAGGAATCGCTCCTGAATGGTAGAGGCTGTTTCGTTCGTTCTATATCATCAAAAGTTGCGAAACCAAGATATAGATCAAGCCTGCCGCCATGGCGACATGGCCGATACAGATCTTCGGCAGCCATCTCTGTTTTGATGCTTCCTGCTTCTCATTTGCCGTAACACAAGTGTTGCAGATTCCTAGATGTTTCCGTTGTTTCAAGACATTCACTCCCAGAATGGTCCACATGATCCATCCCTCATTTTATCCTGCCCATCCAGGTAAAGCAACACTACTGTCCCACGGCCAGTCACCCGACACCGACACTTTCCTCGACAAATGGAATGGTCAGCGGTCCGAGCGGCATGACTGCAACCCGTAGATTCTCGCCGTATTTCTTCTTCAATTCTTCTATCGTCTGCTCGATATCATCGCTCGGCTTGAGCATGGTATTGCGCACCTGCTCCTCGCTCAGCTTGGAATACACATAGACATCGGCCCAGACCTGGATGACTGCCTGCTTCTGTACCTGCCACTGGTCGAACATCTTGAATTCCGGGTTATTGATCAGGTCGAGCAACTCTTGTGGTGTGTCGGCCATTTCGAAAATCTTGGCATAGTTGCCATGGTCCGGCAGGCCGTCCGAACATTCAGAGGCGACAATGATCGAGCCGCCTTCTTTCACGATTTTATGGGCGGCGCTCATCCCTTTGACCGCCTGGTACAGATTCTGATCGAGCGGATAGCCAGAGTTGGAGGTGATCACGACATCAAAACGCTCGTCACAGCGGAACATCGCATGATCCCGGACAAACTCGCATCCCTTGTCATGTGCTTCATACAGCTCGCCGGCGAATACATTGGTGATCTCCTTTTCCCGGTTGAGACAGACATTCAGCATGAAATCCGGTTTGCACATGCCGTTGATCTCGCGCGTCATATCCTGGACCGGATTATCGACCATGTTTCCCCATGTGGAGAGCGGATCACCGATCATGCGGGCATTATGGAAGGTCATGATCGTCTCAATCCCGGCAATCCCCGGCATGATCCCCTTTGGCCCGCCGGAAAAACCTGCGAAGAAATGCGGCTCGATGAAGCCGGTGACAATGCGGAAATCGGATTCCACATAATCCTTGTTCAAATAGACATCACAGCCGAAGCTACTTTGCCCCAAGTTCACCAATGTTTCTTTGTCATGGCAGTGGTTGTTGATGATGCGCACATTGTCGACCACCCAGGATCCGAGCATCTGGACAAACTCCTCCCGCGTCTGGTCCCGGTGGGTGCCGGTTCCATTGATGATCACAAAATTCTCGAGCGGCACATGGTCCAGCTCTTCGATCAACAGCGGCACCATGATATGGTTCGGTGTCGGCCTGGTGATATCACTGATCACGATCGATACGGTGTCCGTCGACTTCACCGATTCCTTCAACGGCTTGGCACCGATCGGATTCCTGAGCGCTTCCCGGATGGCCTCCATTTCGTCCGCCATCTTCGGCAGGTTTTTCGGCTCGATGACAAGCGTATCGTCCGGCAAGTTCAGGGATAGATTTTCTTTTCCATATAATAATTCTGTTTGCATGATTCAACCTCCGCTCTCGTTGTATATAGGATAAAGACAAGGACGCCTACCCCTCTGCTAAGAGAAGGGTAAGCGGATCCATCAATTGGCTGCTGCTTCTTTTCGCTGTTCCACCGGCACTTCCTCTGTTTCGACTTCATCCTTGGTGGCATCGATTCCCCGCTTGCGTTGATAGCGGTCGACCAGGATGACGCCGACTGGACAAAGCAATGCCGTCGTAATCGTCGATATCGAAATTTGCGCGGTAGCGATCGGCACTATCGCCTGGATTGCTTCATATTCCGCCGCCGTCATTGCCCCGGAACTGGCGGCAGTCGCTGCTGCTGCGGCTACGGCTGCTGGTGTCGCAGCGGCATTACCAGCTGTAGATGCCTCGGCAATCGGTGCGATGACACTTTTCTCCCGGAACAGTTTGAAGGCCAGAATACCAGTAATCCCGGTCAGGAAGAAGGTCAACGCCGCAAGCGTCAGCCCGCCTGCCAGCACGTCCGGATTGAAGAAGTTTGCCAGGTTCATCCCGGCACCCAAGGAAAAGGCGAAAAATGGAATCGTGATTGCTTCTCCCGGCTTCAGGAATTCACGGATTTTCGGATCAAGGTTTCCTAAAAGCATACCGATGCCGATCGGCAGCAATACCGCTATGAACGAAATTGCTGGGAAAGCGGTTCCTAAAATCCCCAAAGCAAGCAATGTCAAGAACGGGCCGTCATTGATGGCCAGGATCGACAGGCCGCCGACATCTGAACGGTTGCCATACTGTCCGGTGAGCGCTGCAAACATGCCGCTGTTACTGTTGGTCATCCCAGCGATGATCGCCAAGGTAGACAGGCCGAACAACCCGCTCATCGGGTCGAAGAAATAACCGAACGCCATCCCGACAGCGAGTCCTGTCAGGTATTTCGATGTCGTGATCAATGCACCTTTTTTCAGTGCCTTGCCCCCTACCTTCAAATTCATCTGGCTGCCCACACAGAATAGGAATAAGGCAATCAGTACAAGTGCACTGTCTTTGAACAGTTCCTGCGAGAATCCTCCGATTCGGAGAAACTCATAATACCCCTCTTCGGTCTGGGGTGCTCCCAAAAACTCCAAACCTTTCATGACCGCCGGAATATGCATCTGGTCGACCGTGTTCAACGTCGCCCCCAATAGGAGCGGAATGACCATCAGTCCGCCCGGCACTTTCTCAATCGTATCTTTGATCCGCATAGGAAGGACCCCCTTGTTTGATATGATGGATATGTGTCCGTATCACCTGTTCCGTACAAAACTCCAATAGTTCAGCAGACCTCGCCATGATCTCTTCCAGTGGCAGCGGCTCCTTGACGAGGCTGTGGATGCTCAGCACCCCGTATTCATACAAGGCCTCCACCCCATCGCCGATTGAACCCGCGATGATGATGGTCGGTACTTCCTGCTCAAAGGCCGCCTGCGCTACCCCGAGCGGCGTCTTTCCTGAGGAAGTCTGATGATCGACCTTTCCTTCACCTGTGATCACCAAGTCGGCACCCGGCAGATGATTCCGCAGTCCGCTATATTCCAGCACCACATCGATTCCACGCTTCATCTCCCCCGGGAAAAAGGCTTGGAATGCCCCGCCGATTCCGCCAGCTGCTCCAGCTCCGGCCTGATCATGCAGCCGGACACCGAGCGTCTTCTCCACCACATCTGCCCAGTGGGTGAGACTTTTGTCCAGCAGGACGACATCGTCTGGCGTTGCACCTTTTTGCGGTCCGAAAATATGGGATGCTCCCTCCGGACCGACCAGCGGATTCTGCACATCCGACGCAATCAGGAAGCTGCTGTTCTCGATGCGTTTGTCAAACTGGCTCAAGTCGATTTCCGCTATTTTGCCCAGTTCACCACCGCCAAAGCCGATCTCCTGCTTCTGCTCATCCAGGAGTCTTGCTCCCAATGCCTGCAGCATTCCCGCACCGGCATCGTTCGTCGCAGACCCGCCGATCGCCAGGATGAATGAGTCATAGCCAGCATCGAGTGCATGCTTGATCAGCTGGCCGGTGCCATAGGTAGTCGCCTGAAGGGGTGAAAGCTCTCCCTCAGGAATCAACGCAAGCCCGGACGCCGTGGCCATTTCAATCACACAGGTCCTGCCGTCCCCGAGCACACCGTATTCCGCTTCCACATCATTGCCGAGCGGCCCGGTGACGAGCACCTTGCGCACTTCTCCGCTGGTCGCGGTCACGAGCGTTTCCATCGTCCCTTCACCACCGTCTGCTACCGGCAAGCATACTGCCTCAGCATCCGGTATGGCTTTCCGGATTCCCTTCCGGATTGCGTCCGCTGCTTCCACTGCAGTCAAGCTGCCTTTGAATGAGTCCGGTGCAATCACGATCTTCATCCAACCCCTCCTCCGTAAACGTTTTCATTTTAGCGATGTGTCAATTATATGAAAGTTGACGAAATTTGGCTATGGTTATACCATATAAAATTATCAGGCGATATGATTCCATATTTAGTCACGTTAAACAAAGGAGCTGGAGAACATGCTGACGAGGAAGATTGCACGGGCGATTGTGAGGGAAACATCGAAGCGGATTCACCGCAATATCAATATCATGGATGTCGACGGCAGGATCATTGCCACCAGGGACAATTCCCGGATCGACAGCCTGCATGAAGGGGCCCTGCATGTGCTCGACAGCGGCGAGCCGCTCCTGATCCATCCAGGTGACAGTGCGGACTGGGAAGGCGCACAGCCTGGGATCAACCTGCCCATCCTCTTCAAAGAAAACATCATCGGGGTCATCGGCATCACCGGCGACCCTGCTGAAATGGAGGACATCGGGGCATTGGTCAAAATGACGACCGAGCTGATGATCAAGCAGGAAGATATCGCCTCCCAAATGGAATGGAAGCAGCGCACCACAGAAATGGTGATCGAGCAGCTGCTCAGCAAACAACCTTCCTACAGTGATATCGAACGCGGCCTCAGCCGCCTGGATTTCCAGCTCACCGCTCCCTTCATGAGCATCCTGATTGAGGTCTCCGACTGGGCCGTCACCAACCGGACCCTGATCGAACGCCTGGAAACAGCTGTCGGCACCGACACATGCCTGGCCGGCTTCATCAGCGTCCATCGCCTGTTCATCGGGATCACCGACATGGACAAAGTTACGGCCGGAACCTTTATCACGCCCATCCAGGAAACCCTCCACGACCTGGGCATCCCATTCCGCCTGTCCTACAGCCTGCCATTCACCAACATCGAAGGTTTCCATCAATCCTATCTCGACTGTGATCTTGCATTAAGGTTGAGCAGTCCGGAAAAGGAAATCATTCCATTTACACAAATGGAAGTAAAAGCCCTGATCCATCAGCTCGACAAGAAAATGGCCAGCCGATTTTCCAGGCGTGTCCTCCCCCACCTCAGCGAATCCGCCGCCCGGACACTCGACATGTTCTTCCGCCACAACCTCAACCTCCAGAAAACGGCGGATGCATTATATGTACACCGCAACACCTTAATCTACCGCATCCATAAAATCGCCGAAGAAACCGGCCATGATCCAAGAAACTTCGAAGACGCCCTTATTTTGCAAGTGGCTCTGTGGATCAGGGAGAGGGGGTAATGGTGGATGCTGCGAGGGGCATGCTGGGGCCCGAGTGGGCGGCGGCGCGGCCTGAGTGAGCGGGTGTGACCTGACCCCCATAAGTTAGAGTAAAAATAATTTATGGGGGTTAGGTTTATGGAAAAATACAGTG
>NZ_JBHRSA010000042.1:0-92418 GCF_042643145.1 Virgibacillus xinjiangensis | reverse complement strand
CGATTCCCAACGCCTCCTGCCGATTTACCTCCTCTCCAGCAGATTCCAACGCGTCCTCCTCCTTTTTTCCAATAAATAGATTGATTTTTTAAACTTAGTATATTAGAATAACTTACATCAATTAAATCCCACTAAACTTATTTGATTTACATACTTTGTATTATTTGAGGAGGAACCGCTTTGCCAGATGAAACGAACCAACCCTTGGTTGAATTGCAACAGGTGGATAAAAGCTTCGATGGAAATGGTGACCTTGTGCTGGAGGATATCTCCCTTCATGTGAAAAAGGGGGAATTCGTCTCCCTTCTCGGGCAGAGTGGCTGCGGGAAGAGTACGATTCTCAATTTGATCGGCGGTTTTGAGGAACCTACGGCAGGCAAGGTCTATTTGGACGGTGAACCGGTCCGCGAGCCTGGGAGGCGTTGTGTCATGCTGTTCCAGGACTATGGACTCCTGCCATGGCGCTCGGTGCTCAAAAATGTGGAGCTCGGCCTGGAGCCGATCGGGCTGTCGGCGGACGAAAGACGGGAGCGGGCCATGGAATACCTCCGACTGGTAGGCTTGGACAAAAACATCCGCCAGCTGCCTGATGAACTGTCGGGCGGCATGAAGCAGCGAGTCGCCATCGCAAGGGCGCTCGCCATGAAGCCGGAACTGATTTTAATGGATGAGCCGTTTGCCGCACTGGATACGTTTAACCGGTATTACCTGCAGGATGAGCTGCTCCGTCTCCAGGAAAAAGAGGGCACCACTATCGTTCTCGTCACCCATGACATCGACGAAGCTGTCTATCTGTCCGACCGGGTATTCATCATGAAGCCGCATCCCGGCCGCATCAGCAGAGGACTGCGAATCGAGCCTTCCAAACCGCGGGACCGGAGTCACGGGGATTTCCAGTATTACCGCCGCATCATCCTGGAAGAGTTCCATTTCACCCAGCCGAAACAGGAACCGGATTTTCAAATCTAAAACATGCGTAGAATGGAGGAAAGCTGATGAAATATCTAAGAAAATCTATCATCCTATTATGGATCAGCTCCCTGCTTATCCTCTCTGCCTGCGGGACACATACCCACAGCCATTCGGGAGATAAGACCACCCTGAAAATAGGATACCTTCCGATTACCCATGCGGCACCAGTCTACTTTGAAAAAGAGATGGCCGAAGAATACCTGGGGGATGTGGAACTAGAACTGGTCAAGTTCGGGACATGGATCGAACTAATGGATGCGCTGAACACTGGTCGGATTGACGGGGCTTCCGTGCTGATTGAACTCGCGATGAAATCCAGGGAAAAGGGAATCGACCTGAAAGCAGTCGCCCTCGGCCATAAAGACGGGAATGCCGCCATTGTCTCCCCTGAAGTGGATGAGGTGGAAGATTTGGCCGGTACGAGTGTCGCCATTCCCCACACCCTTTCTTCACATAACATTCTGATGTCCAGAATGCTGGAAAAAGGCGGGATGAGTTATGATGACGTACATATGGTAGAGATGCCGCCGCCTGAGATGCCTTCCGCACTGGCAACCGGGCAGATTTCCAGCTATGTGGTCGCCGAGCCATTCGGTGCACTTGGTGTCACATTGGATCAAGGGAAAGTGCTCTATCAGTCCGAGGATTTGTGGCCAGGGTCGCTATGCTGTGCCCTCGTACTGCGAAATGACCTGATCGAGAACCATACCGAACTCGCCCAGAATTTCATGGACGGCTATGTAGCAGCAGGTGAAGCAGCTGGAAAAGACAATGACCATTCCCATGAAGTGCATAAAAAATATTTGGACGTGAATGATGAGGCCCTGGCCTTGTCACTCGGATGGATTTCCTTCGAGGACCTGCGCATCAGCCGGGAAGACTATGAAATTTTGACCGAAAGTTTGATAGACATGGGGCTGTCGGACGGCCCGCCACCTTACGAGGAATTTGTAGACAATTCATTGATTGATGAGGCGATGTAATATGACGACGAACAATCAGACCCTATATAAACTAACCAATATCACCATAGCTTTTATTCTCTTGATCGCCATCTGGCAGTTGGTCATCGTGATCGGCGATTATCCGGAAGCCCTCCTCCCCTCTCCCTTGAGTGTGTGGGAAGGCATCCTTTCCCTGATCGCTACGGGCATCATCTTTGAGCATCTGCAGGTGAGTCTGATGCGCTTTGCTGCCGGGTATCTTTCCGCCGTCATCCTAGCGGTGCTGCTCGGCCTTATCCTTGGCCGCACCCAGCGTATCTGGGACATCTTCGACCCGATTGTCCAAGTGTTGCGCCCAGTTGCACCGATTGCCTGGACCCCTTTTATCGTCCTTTGGTTCGGAATCGGTGACATGCCGGCCATTGTGATCATTTTCATCGCCGCTTTCTTCCCGGTTCTATTGACAACCGTATCAGCGGTGAAAAAAGTGGATCGCACGTATCTGAAAGTAGCACAGAACCTAGAGATCAAACAGCCGCAGCTCATGTATAAAATCATCCTGCCGGCTGCCTTCCCGAGCATTGCCAACGGGCTCCATATTGCTATCGGAACCGCTTGGATCTTCCTGGTTGCCGGGGAAATGGTCGGCGCCCAGTCCGGCCTCGGCTACCTGATCATCGATTCGCGCAACGCCCTTGACCTCGATCTGGTCCTCGCCGGTATCGTGTTCATCGGTATTCTGGGACTCATCCTGGACAAACTCATCCGTGTCTTCGAAAAATGGGTAGGCAAACAATGGGGCGGCGCGAAATAGAAAAAGCGATGGTGTTCAAATACAAACGGAGCTACTTGTATGAGAGAAAACTATAAATAACACACACTAAATGGGAGTACCATTCGCATAGCGTTTCGTACTCCTATTTTTATATGGAATGAGGTTAACAGAGATTTCATGGTAATATTCAGAGAAGAGAACAACAGGCTTATTCCGCTAACGGTTTTACCAATAAGAGATGAGGATACTTAGGGGGAGTTATATGTTTGCAATCGCAATCGCTGCTAATGTGGGATGTTCTTAATGCCTTTTCTGTGCATCATATTTTGCTTGAATTTAGTTTCCATCCTGAAAAAAGTAAAGAAAGATGAAGATACTGCGTTTAACACATTCTGGCTAACTTTATCTTTCACACTAATGATGTGGAGTATAGCCATAATAGGTATAGGAGCATTATAAAACAGTGCGTTATTGAAAAGTACTCCATTGACGGGTAGCATCACCAACAATGGCAGTGCTTTTCTTCATGTTTAGGATGGTGCTGGTTTTCACCAGAAGGATCTCTCTAACCAAATCGATAGTAAATTAAAATGAAGGTGGCCAGAACAAATATAAAGTTAAGGAAAACAAAGATCATTTGATCGATTCTGGACTTGTGCATCTTAATTGGAGGGTAATAAAAAGAGACACCTTCAATAATAAAAATGACTAAGATGACGTGGATCATCGCATGGCCAATAATTTCTGTTACCCCGAACAGAGTAGATGTCAGTATAAACAATATGGTGACCAGTGCTGCCAACAGCCGGTTAAGTATGCCCACTACAAGTAAATAACCGACAACAAATTCGATAAAAGCGGCCATCACAATAAAAATGGACGGTTCAAATCCAAATGTAGGAACCGTGTGGCGCTCAATGATATCCAGTGTCATAGCCGGGTATACCCACTTTTCAACAGCTACCCAACAAAGTGAAAGACCTGTCCCCAGGTATAGGAAAGGAAATCCCCAATTTTCCCATTTCGTTTTCCCGACTAACAACACGAAGAAGATTGCGATATAAAATCCATAATCAAGCATATGGAACCATCCGGTGCCGGACCAAACGATGGTAAACAGGGTAATGAGTACGATAGAAGCCAATTTTGTCGCATAGTGATGGGGAATCAGCAATAAACCAATGGCAACCCAAAATGCCATTGGTTCCCATGGTTCTGTCATAATGAATTCCGGGGCGAACATAGACCCGGAAAAGGATTGAATGGCCAATGCGAGAGCTGTTCCATATTTTAATAAATGTCTGGAATAAATACGCAAACCTGCTAGTTTATCCTCGATCTTCTTCGCTGTTTCCAAATTCATCAACCAAGGAAGAAGTTGAGGGATGGCAGCCAGCACGACAGCAACTAATAAAGCAAATGCGATGAAAAAAGGCGATAAAATATTTTCGATACTTTCTTTTGAAGCTGCTTCTTCTGTAAACCATTTAACATGGGCATTTGAAATGAGCGGGGAAAGCATGATGCACAATAAAACAGCGACAAATAAAAAACTCCTGTTCACAAAAACACATCCCTTTGCGGCAACTGATTAATCATTAGTTTTTGTTAACTAGTTGAATTCTATAAGTTATCCCTGAAAAGCTTTTTTATCGTATCGAGAAACCAATGCACCAGTCATCAATTCTTCACCTCCCCCCTTTCATCTTCCTCCGTTTCCTCCTGCTCACCTCCCATTCATTTCACCAACAATTCGCCATTTCACCGCTCCTCCCGCAACTATTGGGCGAACCGCTGCATAGGAACCTATGCGAGAAATCCCCTTCTGCTCAGTCAAACGCCACTCGTCACCTATATTGTAAACCATTAAAATTATAAGTTGACAATATAATTAAAATGAAATATTCTATATTCATCAAAAAATTTAGACACAATCATTAATAAACATGAAACATGCTGGTATCAGGATGTTTTAGGAAGGAGGGGAGTAATGATATGAAACTGAAACCATTGGATATTACGTTGACAGCATTATTTGCCGCATTAATGGCAATCGGTGCGAATATTACAGCATTTCTGGTAATCGGCGGGGTTCCGATTACCTTGACTACTTTTTTCAGCATTTTGGCCGGCCTTTTGCTAGGAAGCAGATTGGGTGCCCTTTCCATGGCGGTCTACGCAATGATCGGACTAGCCGGCGCACCCGTTTTCGCCCAGTTTTCAGGTGGTCTATCTTCTATTGTCAATCCGACATTCGGCTTCATCCTATCTAATATTCTTGTTGCCTTTGTTGCTGGGAAAATAATAGAAGCGAAATCCACCACGGCCAGATTCGTGGTTGCATCCTTGATCGGGATGAGCATCAATTACGTTTTTGGCACGACTTGGATGTATTTTGCCTATCAATTATGGTTTGGCGCACCAGAAGGATTCAGTTATGCGGTGGCTTGGTTGTGGATGTTGGGCCCATTGCCGAAAGACATTATTTTCGCTGTCTTGGCTGGCCGGCTTGGCTACCGGATGAAAGGAAAAGTCTATTCGTCACAATCAAAGGAATTTAAGGGGGAAACGCCTGCCTGACAGGGCTGAGCGATTATTAAAGGAAAGGGATGGAAACATGATGAATCAATGGTCTGACATAGCAGACAGGGTTATTGCAGGGGGAGAAATTACGGATGAGGAAGCTCTTTCAATATTAAACTGTCCGGATGATGAGCTTTTACTGTTATTGCAAGCTTCTTATAAAATCAGGCATCACCATTTCGGAAATAAAGTGAAGTTGAATATGATTATCAACGCTAAATCTGGCCTTTGTCCCGAAAACTGCGGGTATTGTGCACAATCATCATTATCAACGGCACCTGTGGAAAAATATACGATGGTCAACCGGGTATCATTATTGAGTGGTGCGGCCGAGGCAGACCGGCTGAATGCGGGAACCTATTGCATTGTCGCCAGCGGCAGAGGGCCTAGCAAGCGCGAGGTCGATACCGTCGCAACTACCGTCAAGGAGATCAAAGAGAAATATGACTTGAAAGTATGCGCGTGCATGGGGATTTTGAAACCCGAACAAGCAGAGCAATTAAAAGAAGCAGGGGTGGACCGCTACAACCATAATATCAATACATCGAAATCCCACCACCCCAATATCACAACATCCCATACATATGACGATCGTGTGGAAACCGTGAATACGGCGAAAGATGCAGGGATTTCCCCATGCTCCGGCGTCATCGTGGGCATGAAGGAAACGCAAAGAGATGTCATCGACATGGCCAGAAGCCTGAAAGTCCTCGATGCCGATTCGATTCCGGTAAACTTTTTGCATGCCATCGACGGCACACCATTGGAAGGAACGGAGGAGTTGGACCCACGCTACTGTCTGAAGGTGCTCGCTTTATTCCGTTTCATCAACCCAACAAAGGAGATTCGCATCTCCGGCGGCAGGGAAGTCAACTTGAGAAGCCTCCAGCCGTTAGGACTGTATCCAGCCAATTCCGTGTTCGTCGGCGACTATCTGACAACAGCCGGCCAAGAAAGCACAGCTGACCACAAAATGATCGAAGACCTGGGATTTGAAATTGATGATAATGAAATGGCTGAAGAATTGACGTAATTTATGTATAGAGATTTTGGAGAGCATCGATATGATGCTCTCCTTTGGTGTCACAAGGGCGACCGCCTTCTCGCTCGGGCGACAGCTACTCTCAGGTCGGGCTGCAGCACTCTCCACTCAGGCCGCAGCTCACTCCACTCGGGCGACAGCTACTCTCACTCAGGCGACAGCACCGCTTCCTCGGGCTTCAGCTCACTCCACTCAGGCCTCAACACCTCTCACTCAGGCCACAGCACCGCCCACTCAGGCCGCAGTCCCCCCTCCTCTATCCCGCTTATGACGGTATTTCCTCTTTTTCATCATATGGCAGGACAATGAGTTCTTCGTCCGCTACATTCTCTTCGCAATGGGAGCAATAGAAAGCTGTTTCCACCTCATGACGGCAAGTTTCATGGACCAGTTTTTTATAACATTTGTCCAGATGCTTGCGCCCCCATAGCAGAAGCGAATGGAATACAGGCTCTAAATCGCGGCCGCTTTCGGTCAAGGTATATTGATACCGCGGCGGATGGTCCGAGTACAGCGATGTTTCGATCAATCCGCTCTCCGTGAGGTATTTCAGCCGGTCTGACAATAGATTGGAAGAGATTCCTTCCAACCCCTTCTTTATTTCATTGAATGTCGAGGCACCTACTAGGATTTCATGGACGATCAGCAATGTCCACCGGTCCCCGACAATATTGAGTGTCTGCGCAATATTACATGGCAGCTTGTAATTTTCCTTCATCAAGCAGTCTCCCCTTCAACAAATAGGATATTATACAAAAATTATAACATATTTGGATTTTAAGGTTGATTTTTTGAACTTACTATAATATTATAACCTTAAGAAACAATCCTTATTAAATCAATTGGATTTATCAGTTAACAGGAGTATACTAAAGGAGGATCTATCATGGGACTATATTTAGTGGAAACAACATTTAATGGAGAGATCAAGGATCAGAATGGACTGGAGGAGAAAGTAGCCTCCCTCAACGAAACCGTACAAAATGAAGGCGTCAATCTGATTGAAGTTCAGGCTGCAAAAGACCTGTCCCGTTCTTTCCTTATTTTTGAAACAGAAAAAGATGAAGATGCACTTGCTGGTGTATTGAAAGATAACGGCGTACAGGCGGACCTCGTGAAGGCCGTACGCATCGTCGGAAAAGATCTCGATGAAGTGAAGAAGCAGGCCGATAACGACAAGGTAAATTACCTTGTGCAGTGGAATCTGCCGGAAGATTTGACCATGGATCAGTATTTGGAGCGCAAAAAGAAGAACTCCGTACATTATGCTGAAGTGCCGGAAGTATCGTTCGAACGCACCTATGTATGCGAAGATATGTCCAAATGCCTTTGCTTCTACGACGCGCCAGATGAAGATGCGGTCAAAAGAGCTCGCGAAGCTGTCAAAACACCGCTCGATTCCATCACTGAAATCGGCAAGTAAAAAGGACCATCCCCAATGGAAAAGGAGAGAGATTTCCGTATGATAAAGGAAAACACAACTGGAGCAATTGAAAAATTGACACCCCTTCTGCAGGAGGAGTTGAAGCCCCTCGTCCGTAAGATTGATACGGAGCATCATTATCCGGGAGAATTCCTGCGGCTGCTGGGAGAGAATGGCTATTACACATCCGAATCGCAGACGGAAAAGGAGGTCTCTCTCCGTGAATTCCAATTGGTGGAAGAAGTGTCCAAGGTATGTATGACGACCGGTTTCGTCCTGTGGTGCCAGCTTGCCGCACTGACCTACCTGCGCAACAGCCGCAATGATTACCTGAAAAAGGAAATCCTCCCCAAGCTGGAAGACGGGACATTGCTGGCGGGAACAGGGCTCTCCAACCCGATGAAATTTTACGGCGGAGTGGAACGGCTGCTGCTCAAGGCAGAGCGCAGAGACGGCGGATACTGCATATCCGGCTCCCTGCCTTCCGTCTCCAATCTGGGAGATGACCATTGGTTCGGAGCAGTTGCCGAGGCAGAGAGCGGACGCCGGATCATGCTGTTCATTCCGTGTGATACGGAAGGGTTGACCCTCAAGGAAAAAGTTGATTATCTGGGAATCAACGGAAGCGCCACCTATGGCTGCCGCTTCCGTGACTGCTTCATCCCAGACGACTGGGTGATTTCGGAAGATGCGGATGCATTTGTCGAAAAAGTCCGCCCCACCTTCCTGATGTATCAGATTCCATTAGGTTTGGGGGTCACCGCCTCCTGCGCCCAATCGGTGCAGAAGGCGCGCGGCAAACAAGCAGGTTGCAACCAGTACTTGCCCGTACAGGGCGAGGATCTAGAAGAAGATCTCCACCAACAGAGAGAGCGTGTCTATGACTATCTCGAAGAAAATATCGGCAAGCTCGACTGGAAGTCTTTGGTCCAATTACGGCTGGATGTGACTTATCTAACTCTGAATGCAGCCAACACAGACATGATCCATAACGGTGGAGCAGGCTACCTGAACGTCAGCCACCCAGCGCGCAGACTTCGGGAAACCTACTTCCTCGTCAACCTGACACCAACCGTCAAGCACTTGGAAAAGTTGCTTGCACAATAATATTGCAGTAAAACCAGCAGCCACTACCCACCTTTATGGGATAGTAGCTGCTGGTTTTTTGTGAGTTGGGGAGTGAGCGGGTCTGGGGCCCGAGCTGAGAGTGTGGGGCACGAGTGCAGTATGATGGCGACCGAGTTGAGGCTGGTGCGGCACGAGTGGGCGGGTGCGCGGCCTGAGCTGAGGCTGATGCGGCACGAGTGCAGTATGATGGCGACCGAGTTGAGGCTGGTGCGGCACGAGTGTTCAATTAATTAATCTATTTCCATTTGTTATAAAACTTCGATCTTCTGGCTACACTGAAAATGGGTCACATGAACGGATCACATCCATTTCTCCTTTACATTTATTCGTGGTTGAGACATTCTAACTAAACATTGATGTGGTCCCTTCTTTTTACATATTTTTATAAATTTGCGCACATCAAATTCCCATGCCTGATTTGTCCATTCCATGCAAGTTCAATATCCTAGCGGTATAATAACTGATTTATCTGTTTGTTATAAGAAGCTCTTATTCTGGCTAAACTATTGATGGGTCACATCCATTTCTTCTTTACAATTTTTTCGGTGGTAGAAAACATTGTAACCAAGTATTAATGTGAGCCATTCTTTTTTTTGCACGATTATCCGGACTGTATCTGAATTAAAGGCGCTCTCACCCCAGTGTGGTGCTCCCGCGCGACCTGGAAATGCCACGATCCGAGGACCACACCACCACTTCAAATCGAGCCGCTCGCTCCCTTCCTTTGTTTAAAAAACATAAAATAAGGCTATGTAATAACTACACCGTTAAAATAAGCTTTTCACAGGAGGTATTAGATATTATGAGTTTTATTTGGAGTTTAATTGTTGGTGGTATTCTAGGTTGGTTGGCCAGCCTAATCGTTGGAAAGGATGTACCAGGCGGAATCATCGGTAACATCATCGCTGGTTTCATCGGTGCATGGATCGGTTCTTCCCTGATGGGAGACTTCGGACCAGTCATCGGTGGGTTCGCAATCATACCAGCATTGATCGGTGCGATCATCCTCATCTTCATCGTCAGCCTGATTATGAAAGGCATGAGGAAAGCAACGTAATAGAGTATATATATATCAACGGCCTGCGATGACAGCAGGCCGTTTTTTCATGGGAAAATCCGCAGCGAGTCTTGTATGTTACATACCAATGCCATACTCTCCTCCAACCCATCCATCCTTTTACCCAAATAATTTAGAAAATATTGAACAATTAACAGTTATCTGTATAATGGAAGATATCATTTTGAATGAAGACAAATAAATCACCCAGACAGGAACCCTTCATTCACGATAGATTCAGGTGAGGAGGCATCTGCTTTTTATGGAAGGAAACCATTTTGGCAAGAATTTTACGGATTTACGCAGGACGCTGCATCTCAATACGATGAGTGCCGGTACGGTTGGCGGGATCTTTGGCTGTACAGGCCCTGCGTTGATCATCATCGGCGGGGCGACAAGCGGCGGATTGACTTATGCAGAGACGATCAGCTGGCTGTTCGCTGTCTATTTTTTCAGCGGATTGCTCGGCATCTACTTGGTATTGAAATACCGGCAGCCCATCACAGGGGCGCACAGCATCGCCGGGGCGGTGCTTGTGGCGGGATCGCTCGCGCATTTTTCCCTGCAGGAGGCCGTCGGCGCCTACATAGTGGCCCATATTCTGGTGATCCTTCTTGGTGCCTCGGGATTGATTGATAAAGTGATGAAATGGATGCCCACTCCCATCATCATGGGGATGATTGTCGGGGTGATGATCCATTTTGCCATTGACATGATTACATCCATTACGGTCTCTCCCCTATTGGCAGGCTCGGCAATCATCGCTTTTCTCTTGTCATCCCGGTTCATGAAAAAAGTGCCGCCGGTCTTGACTGCACTAGTCATCGCCGTTGCATTGGCATTTCTGACGGGTGCCTTTCAATTGCAGAGCATGCCAGGTTCGCTGACACTGCCGCAGGTCATCCTGCCCGCCTTCAGCATGGAAGCGATCGTGTCCATCGGCATTCCGCTGGCATTGCTCATCATTTCTTCGGAAAATGCCCAAGCGACAGGGGTGTTGATGTCCCAAGGGTATCGCCCGCCGAACAACGCCATGGCCATTTCCGGTTCGACGGTCGGCATCATTGCTGCGTGTTTTGGGGGGCATTCCATCAATATCGCAGGTCCCTCGACCGCGATCAACTCGGCAGAAGATGTAGGGGCAAAAGATGAACGCTATGCTGCAGCGTTCACCAATGGAGTCATTTTCGTCATCTATGGCCTGTTCGCCTCCATCATCGTCCCTTTTGTCATCGCCATGCCGAGTGTGATCGTGACCGTCATTGCAGGGCTCGCCATGCTCGGAGCGCTCATCAATTCCTTGAAGACAGCCTTTTCGGATGATTCCTTTCAAATGGGCGCATTTTTTGCCCTGATCATCGGCATGTCCGGCATCACCTTCTTCCAAGTCAGTGCCCCATTATGGGCCATTATCGGTGGGCTGCTCGTATCTGCGCTAATTGAGAATGAACACTTCTCCCATAAGCTGCGTGCAGAAAAAGCACAGAAGGTAGAGCAAAGGGAAAACATTCCATCGGAAAAACGCGCAGAATCCTTGTGACAGGGATATAAAAAGAATGAATTTCCCCCTAGCCTATATGCCCGGTTGTTTCCGACGACGTTTGGAAAAAACCGGGCATTGTTCTGTTTAATTATTATATAGGAAGGGAACGATAGGAACATCCCCTTGTCAACCGCTTCTTTTCAGTAGTTGGAAAGCCCTGGGCATACCGGCAAATACAGCCCTGATGCAGCGCATTCCGACACGAAATCTGATCAATCGACTGGATTTTAACATCACGCAGTCGCTTTCGTTGACATTTGAGTAATTTTGTATAACAATAAGATTATAATAATTATAATTAGGAGGATGTCAACATGGCATTAATTGGAAAAGAAGTAGAACCGTTCAAGGCACAAGCATATAGAGAAGGCGATGACTTCATCGAAGTAACAGAACAAGATTTCAAAGGACATTGGAGCGTTGTTTGCTTCTACCCTGCAGACTTCACGTTCGTTTGCCCGACAGAGCTTGAGGATCTTCAAAACGAATATCCTAAACTGCAAGAACTTGGTGTGGAAGTATATTCCGTATCCACTGACACGCATTTCACACATAAAGCATGGCATGACCATTCCGAAGCAATCAGCAAAATCAAATACACTATGATCGGGGATCCTTCCCACCAGATTTCCCGCAACTTCGACGTATTGGTTGAAGAAGAAGGCCGTGCAGACCGCGGTACATTCATCATCGATCCGGATGGCGTCATTCAGGCTGTGGAAATCAATGCAGAAGGAATCGGCCGTGACGCAACTACTCTGATCGACAAAATCAAAGCAGCACAATATGTTCGCAACAATCCAGGTGAAGTTTGCCCAGCTAAATGGAAAGAAGGGGAAGAAACCCTTAAACCAAGCCTCGACCTAGTAGGTAAAATCTAAGGAGAGCGATAATTCATGTTAGATGCAGATATCAAATCACAATTAGAGCAGTACCTGCAGCTGTTGGAAGGCGATGTCGAGCTGAAGATCAGCACAGGCTCTGATGAAACATCCAAAGAGATGGCCGAGCTTGTCGATGAACTGGCAACCATGTCTTCCAGAATCAAAGTGGAACATGCAGAACTGGAAAGAACTCCAAGCTTCAGCGTGAACCGCCCGGGTGAAGACACTGGCATCACCTTTGCCGGTGTACCGTTAGGTCATGAGTTCACCTCTCTCGTATTGGCACTGCTCCAAGTGAGCGGACGCGCTCCGAAAGAGGATCAGAAACTCCTCGACCAAATCACAAAAATCGAAGGCGAATACCACTTCGAGACCTATGTCAGCTTGAGCTGCCACAACTGTCCGGTTGTTGTCCAAGCACTGAACATCATGAGCGTGCTGAACCCTAACATCACGCATACCATGATCGAAGGCGGAGCATTCAAGGACGAAGTGGAAAGCAAGAACGTGATGGCCGTGCCGACTGTCTACCTCAATGGGGAAGAGTTCGGCGGCGGACGTATGGAACTCGGTGAAATCCTGGCGAAAATCGGCAGCGGCCCAGACGCTTCCGAATTCGAAGATAAAGATCCATACGACGTGCTGGTTGTGGGTGGCGGCCCTGCTGGTGCCTCTGCAGCAATCTATGCAGCACGTAAAGGGATCCGCACAGGCATGGTCGCTGAGCGCATTGGCGGTCAGGTCATGGACACATCAGCCATCGAAAACTTCATCAGTGTGAAAGAAACAGAAGGCCCTAAACTCGGAGCCAATCTGGAAGCACACGTGAATGAGTACGATGTGGATGTCATGAATCTGCAGCGTGCCAAGAACATCGAGCGAAAAGATGACTATGTGGAGCTTGAGTTGGAAAATGGCGCTGTCCTGAAAAGTAAGACAGCCATCCTCTCTACCGGTGCCCGCTGGCGCAACATCGGCGTACCTGGCGAGGAAGAGTTCAAGAACAAAGGTGTCGCCTACTGCCCGCACTGTGATGCTCCATTGTTCGAAGGCAAGCATGTAGCTGTCATCGGCGGCGGAAACTCCGGCATCGAAGCGGCCATTGACCTTGCAGGGGTCGTTAAACACGTAACCGTCCTCGAATTCGCACCGGAGCTGAAAGCTGATTCTGTCCTGCAGGATCGCCTCTACAGCCTGCCGAACGTAACAGTTATCACCAGCGCACAAACAACGGAAATCACTGGTGACGACACCGTCAACGGTATCAACTACAAAGACCGTGAAACAGATCAGATGAACCACATCGAACTGCAAGGTGTCTTCGTCCAGATCGGTCTTGTACCAAATACCGAATGGCTCGGTGACGACATCGACCAAACAAAAATGGGTGAGATCATGGTAGACAAGAAAGGTGCAACCAACGTACCCGGCATCTATGCCGCTGGCGACTGCACCGACAGTGCCTACAAACAGATCATCATTTCCATGGGCTCCGGTGCAACCGCCGCACTAGGCGCGTTTGATTATCTCATCAGACAAGCACCAGTCGAAAAAAAGGATAACGTATCTGTATAATTGCAGATATAGGAAACCCGCTCTACGGATGTAGAGCGGGTTTTTGTCTGGATAATTCTGATGGGATCGCTGCTTTTTAAGACTATTCCCCTTGCCTCTCCGTTACCAACACTTCATTATTAATGAGACATGGAGGTCTTTCCCCTTTGAGACCCGTTATTAAGTTTCTCACCGCCAGCTCTGCCATTTTGTCACGAGTTTCCTCTGTTGCAGAGCCGATATGTGGCAGTGTAACAATATTCTTCAACCGAAGTAAGGGACTCTTCGCATCCAGTGGCTCTTCCCTGTAAACATCTACACCTGCAGCTCGTATTTCACCATTGGCAAGAGCATCTGCCAAATCTTCCTCGACTACCATTGCCCCTCTTGCACCGTTGATGAAAATAGCTGATTCCTTCATTAGCTTAAATTCTCTCTTTCCAATCAAGTTGATGGTATCCGGGGAGAGCGGAGCCAATAAACAGACATAGTCTGCATTCGCCAATAACTCATCAAGGCTTGTAAACTCAGCGTCCAGCTCCTCTTCAGCAGGCACATTCCGAGAGCGGTTATGATAAATAATGTTCATCTTGAAACCATAACGTGCTCTCTCTGCCACTGCTTTCCCAATCCTCCCCATACCAATGATTCCCAAGGTCTTATGATGGATATCTATACCAAATTGATCCTTCGTCAATTTTTCTTTCCAATGCCCTGCTTTCACATAGGCATCCAATTCCGGCATCCGTCTGGCCACTGCCATAATCAAGCCAAAAACCGTATCAGCAGTGGTCTCGGTTAAGACATCTGGCGTATTGGTCGCCATAATCCCACGATTGGTCAATTCCTTCATATCAAGATTGTCATACCCAACCGAAATATTAGAGATAATTCGTAAGAGCAGTGCTTGATCCAACAGCTCTTCATCTACCTTTAAGCCAGACCCGATGATCCCCTCTGCTGTCTGCAGCTCTTGGAGAAAAGATGGATGCTCCTTCGATAATTGATAGACCTCACTATAAGCTTGTAACTCTGCCACCAACTCCTTTTTTATTTGATTATATAAAATGATCTTTGGTTTCATTAAATCGTCTCCTTCTACTAATCTGAACTTATGAGACTCGGGCCACGGCATTGTTCACTTGGGCAATGTACTCCCCAACTCGGGCCGCAGCTCCTCCTACTCGGGCTACGCACTCCTCTACTCAGGCCGCAGCCTCCCCCACTCGGGCCACACCCCACACTCCACACGCTCAAAAAAAGAGCTCCCACGCGGAGCTCTCTTCCCGATCTATCTCACCAAACAAGGCTTCTTATTATCAAAGGTCCATCCAGGAATGAGGTACTGCATGGCCACGGAGTCGTCCCGTGCACCGAGTCCCATTTTCTTATATACCTGGTGTGCCGCCTCCACCTGTTCAATATCGATTTCTACACCGAGTCCTGGCTTCTCTGGAACGTTGATTTTCCCATCCACGACCTTGAGTGGATCCTTTGTCAGACGTTGCCCGTCCTGCCAGATCCAGTGAGTGTCGATGGCAGTGATGTCACCAGGTGCAGCAGCCGCCACATGGGTGAACATAGCGAGCGAGATATCAAAGTGGTTGTTGGAATGCGAACCCCATGTCAGTCCCCAGTCATTGCACATTTGGGCAACACGGACCGAGCCTTCCATGGTCCAAAAATGCGGATCAGCGAGCGGTATATCAACTGCTTGAAGCTGTACAGCATGTCCCATTTGCCTCCAGTCCGTCGCAATCATATTGGTGGCGGTCGGCAGCCCGGTTGCCTTACGGAATTCATTCATCACTTCACGAGCAGAGAATCCTTGTTCCGCGCCGCATGGGTCTTCCGCATAGGCGAGCACGTCATGCTGTCCCTTACAGAGCCTGATGGCTTCCTCGAGTGACCAGGCACCATTCGGATCGAGGGTGATCCGTGCTTCTGGGAACCGTTTAGCCAAAGCGGTAACCGCTTCGATTTCTTCCTCCCCTTTTAACACCCCGCCCTTCAATTTGAAGTCTCGGAACCCGTAGCGTTCGTAAGCAGCCTCAGCCAATCGAACCACTGCTTCCGGTGTCAGCGCCTCTTCATGTCGCAAACGGAACCAGTCATTGTCTGCATCCGGATCGCTCAAGTAAGGGAGATCCGTTTTGTTTCGATCACCGACATAGAATAGGTATCCCAAGGTGTCAACTTCGGAACGCTGCTGGCCGTCTCCAAGAAGGGCAGCTACAGGAACGTTCAGGTATTTTCCCAACAGATCAAGCAATGCAGCTTCCAAAGCAGTGACCGCATGGATGGTGATACGCAAATCGAATGTCTGCTGGCCGCGGCCGGAGGTGTCCCTTTCTGCAAAAGTTTCACGGACATGTTTCAAAATGTTTTTATAATTGCCGATCGATTCACCGATCAGAAGCTCTTTTGCATCTTCCAACGTTTTGCGGATGCCTTCTCCTCCCGGGACCTCTCCCACTCCAACATTTCCACTGTTATCTTTCAAAATGACTACATTTCTAGTGAAATAAGGGCCATGAGCGCCGCTCAAATTCAACAGCATGCTGTCATTTCCAGCTACCGTATAGACTGACAGATCCACCAATGTCGGTGTTTCATTCTTTGTTTTTACTTGTGATTGCATAGTTACCTCTCCTGTCTTTTCATTGGTATTTTTTTATGCTGCTTTATTATCTTCCGCTTTCTTCGTCTTACGATTGTCGATGATGGCGTAAGCAAGTGACCCGATAATCAGCAGCCAAAGCACGATAGAAATCGGACCTTTCGTGAAGAAAACCGTCAAATCTCCGCCACTCCCTTTCAAACTGTCGATGAAATACTTCTCCGCTTCCGTCCCTAAGATGAAGCCGATCAGGAACGATGGAATCTGGACACCGATTTTCGGGAAGATATATCCTAGCAGACCGAACAGCAGCAAGGTCCACACATCAAACATGACACCATTATTAATCGCATAGGAACCAACCACACAGGCTACAATGATGATCGGGAAGATGGTGTATTTCGGTATGAACACGATCTTGGCGAAGTATTTGATGGAGAAAAACATCATCGCAAACATCGCGATATTGGCGACAATCAGGGCGAAGACAATCCCGCTCCACAGATCGGGATTGGACGTAATGAACAGTGGTCCGACTTCAATCCCCTGCAGGAGGAAGGCCCCGATCAGGATAGCCGTTGTACTGTCACCCGGGATCCCTAAGGAAAGCAATGGAATCAGTGCCCCGCCGATCAGTCCGTTATTGGCGGATTCACTGGCAATCAGTCCCTCCGGCTCGCCTGTACCCAGCTTTTCCGGATTTTTCGAGAAGTTCTTGGTCTGGGAATAAGCCGTAATCGATGCAGCACTTCCGCCGACACCTGGCAGCATCCCAATAAACGTACCGAGGATGGATGAGCGGACCAGGTTGACTTTCTGTTTCCGGAACAACCTAAAGCTGAATTTATTATGATTCCCCTTCCCCTTCTTAAGGTCAATTTTCTGATGAGAAGCTGCCTTCATTCCCTCTTCGGACTCCTGCAGCAGCTGGCCGATCGCAAACAATCCGATCAGTACCGGCAGCAAGGAAAACCCGTAGACAAGCTCTTCTTCCAATCCCGGTGGCACCAGCCGCATTTCATTGTTATCCGTAAATGTACCGATCAGCGCGATGAACATCCCGAGCATGCCGCTGAAGATACCGCCGAGCAGGCTTCCCTTGGAAATGGAAGCAATCACCGTCAAAGCGAATACGATGATCAAGAACTTTTCCACGGAAGAGAAATTGATCGCAACAGATGAAAGCATCGGCGCAAAGAAATAGAGTATGGTCAGGCTGAAGAAACCGCCGATGATAGAGGCTGTGATTCCAACTTTCAACGCTTTTTCTCCTTCCCCTTTCTTCGTCATCGGGTAACCGTCAAAGGTGGTACAGAGCGAAGAAGGTGTTCCCGGAATGTTCAATAGTACTGCGGGGACAAGTCCGCCGCTGATTCCACCGACATATAGGCCGATCAGCAAGCCGATGGAGTCGATCATATCCAGGGCATATGTAAGGGGCAGAAAGATAGCGATCGCCATAGTCGCCGTCATCCCTGGAATGGCCCCCATGACAATTCCAATAAAGACTCCTAAGAAACAAAGCAGGATGGACATCGGGGTAAGTATTTCCAAGATAGGCATGGGTTTCCCCCCTTATGGTAGAGTAATATCAAACAACTGGCCGAACACGTACCAGACAACAATCGTCGT
The DNA here is from genome assembly GCF_042643145.1 of Virgibacillus xinjiangensis. NCBI lineage: Bacteria > Bacillati > Bacillota > Bacilli > Caryophanales > Bacillaceae > Virgibacillus > Virgibacillus xinjiangensis. The sequence continues at coordinate 74,261 of NZ_JBHRSA010000042.1, read as the reverse complement.
TGCCAGGGAATTAGTGATCGATATGATAATGGATTTCCTCCTGATATTTCCAATGTACAGCAGGGTAATCAGGAGCATAAAAATGATGCTTGCTGGCACGAAACCGATTCTCTCCAGGATTGCTGCATATACAACCAGTAGAACAATCGTGCCGTAGAATTTGACTTTATCGTAGTTCTCGGTGAAAAACCGGAAATGAAAGTTTGTTAATCTTCCCTCTTTCGTCCTCTTGATTAGGTTGCTCAGTAACAGGACGGCACCGATGAGGATAAGGATACTCCATATGATCCGAGGAAAAACTAAATGATAGGTACTGTAAGACATATCCAGTGTAAAGAAATCTTTCACATCCTCCACCTTCCTTCTTAGATTTGGAGGCTGCCTGTCCGGCAGCCTCCTTTCCTATATCTACTTGGCAATGTCATCAAGGTTTGGTGCATTTTCAATAATGTAGCGGAAATTCTCCCGTTTCTCCAGCAGATATTCTTCCGCTTCAGCTGCCGGCTTGTGGTTCACCACATACGTGTTTGTCTTCAAATCCTCTGCATAATCTGGATTTTCAACAACCTCTGCCACTGCGTTATCGAGTGCCTCTGCAAAGTTTGCATCCACTTCTTTCGGAAGCAGGAAGAAGAATTCCTTGTCAAAGATGAACTCCTTGCCGTTTACAGTGATGCCCTGCTCAGCAAATGTCGGTACATCAAATCCTTCTACACGTTCACCCGCTGTAATCCCGAGAAATTTCATCTTGATCTTGTCTTCCACTCCATCCTGGGTGTACTGCTTGTTCGCTCCGATGGATCCATGAATAATGTCGGCATTTCCGTCCCACAGTGCCTGATCCTTATCCTGTTGGGAACCAGTCACATAAGCGTGGATCCGATCAGAAACTTCGGTGCCGAATTCCTCTTTGATCCAGAGGTAATAACCGTCAAATACGACTTCCGATACTCCGCCGGACTCCAATGCAACGGTGATGGTTTCATCCGGATTCTCAGCCAGCCACTCAGCAGACTCAGCCATGGTGTCGTATGGTGCATCAGCCTTGGTCAAGAATGCGTTCCCTGGATTGGTTGCGACAACGGGTCCGATGGTCCAGTTCTCTAGAGCATCACTTTCATCGAAGCTTCCATACTCGACGCCCAGATAAGACATATCATGGAAGAACATGATGGTACTGCCGTCATCCTTCGCCTTCCCTAATTCATCAAACGCACGCAATGCGCCGACTGCATCCACTTTCATATTCGTGTCGAGAACTTCTTCCGTGTATCTGCTCACAGCATCTGCATTCTGGTAGGTGTCACCGCCTGTGGATGAGGAACCGATCAAGACTCGTACTCTATTCAAATCGACAGTCGCTTCATCGCCGCCTTCTGCTTCTGCTACGTCCCCTGAGGTTTCATCTGACCCAGACCCGCAAGCTGCCAGAACTGCAACAACCATCGCCGCCATCAAAACCATCCAAAACTTTTTCATCAAAACACCTCTTATCCCTGTTTATTTTTGAATATTAGGAAAACTTACGGAATAAATATCAACCTATTACTCCGCAACCCTTCATTTAAAACGCTTACATTAATAGCACTACAAAACTCTCCACAAATTCGTCGCACCCTCCTGGGGATGGAAGGGGGAGTCCCCCTTCCTCACTTTACAAATACAGTCTTGATGGAAGTGAAAAATTCCTTGGCCGCTTCCCCCTGTTCACGGGAATGGGAACTCGACTGCTTCATTCCGCCGAACGGCGCTTGCAGTTCTACGCCGGCACTTTCTGCATTGATTCTCACCAATCCCGCATCCATATCGTTGATGAAGGAGAGCATTTTCTGGATGTTGGTTGTGAAAATGGAGGCACTCAAGCCGTATTCCACGTCATTCGCAAGCTCAATGGCTTCTTCTAAATCATCCACTTTCATCAGTGCGAGCACCGGCCCGAAGATCTCCTCTTGGGCAATCGTCGCATCTGTCGCAATTTCATCAAAGACGGTCGGCGCTACGAAGTACCCCTTATCATATTCCGCGCCTGTCAAACGCTCTCCGCCAACAAGCAGCTTACCTTCTTCTTTGCCTTTTTCAATGTAAGAAAGAACCGTATTCAGTTGGGATTCACTGGCACTTGGGCCCATCCAAACGCCGTCCTGCAGCCCGTCGCCAACTTGGATTTCCTTCACTTTGGCTACAAGCTTTTCCCTGAATTCATCATAGACATCACTCTGAACGATCACACGGCTTGTTGCCGTGCATTTCTGGCCGGTTGAACGGAGTCCCCCGCTGATGGTTGCTTCTACCGCAAGGTCCAGATCAGCATCTGCTGCCACGATGACCGGGTTTTTTCCGCCCATTTCCAGCTGGTACTTAGCACCACGTTTAAGAGCCGTCTGGCCGATATTCTTTCCGACCGTATTGGACCCGGTAAATGTGATTCCGTTGATGTCCGGATGTTCAGCAATTCCCTGTCCGATGACAGACCCAGGACCTGTTACCATATTCACCACACCATTAGGCAGTCCTGCCTCCTCGAAACATTCGAAGACCTTGGCACAGGTCACGGCTGCTTCTGTGGCCGGCTTGAGAACCACAGTGTTTCCGTAAACCAAGGCGGGGGCTGTTTTCCAGATAGGGATGGCCACTGGGAAATTCCATGGTGTAATCACACCCACGACACCCAGCGGCGCCCTCGTGGTGAACATTAATGCCTCACTGTCAGAGGATGGGATCACATCCCCGACCTTTCTCATGCCTTCTCCTGCATAATAGCGGAGAATGGCTACGCCACGAGCAGTTTCCCCTTTCGCTTCCGGCAAAGTTTTTCCCATTTCCCGGGTCATGCACTCCGCCACTTCCTCTAGGCGGCTCTCCAGAATATCAGCAGCTTTATACAGATATTGGCCGCGCTCTGCACCCGATAGATTCTTCCATCCCTTTTTGGCGGCTTTGGCTGCTGCCACCGCTTTATCCAGATCCTCCTTCGACGACTTTTGGACCTGTCCAACTACATCCTCGGTATTGGCAGGGTTTGTTCGGGTGATCACTTCGTTTGTGTCCGATACCACCCAATCCCCGTTTATGTAGTTAGAAAATTTATTGGTTGTTTCTGTTTGTACTGCCATGGATAAATTCCCTCCAAATAAAGATTAAATTGATAGATTCTCAGATTCTAGATGGTCACTTTCCTGTTTGGCGGATACTTTTGAAGAGCGGACTTTAGAACTTGCTTTAATTCCTCATAATGCTCCTTCTCCACAGGGACGACAGGCGGCCTTACCGTATTGGTGACAGGCAATCCGACTATTTCCATCCCCGCTTTGATCAAAGCAACCGCATAGCCTTTTCTCTTCCGACGGATCGCATTGATTGGCAGGATGACATCTTCATAGATTTCATTGACCGTCTGTTGGTCGCCGTCCAATAGAGCATTATAGAACTTCCTGGAAATATGCGGGATATAGTTGGAAATGGCGGATGAATAACAGTTGTACCCGAGTGGCACGTAAGCCGGCATCGTCACTTCCGCCATCGGCATCCCGTTCAGCCATCCCAAGCGGTTGCCGATTTTCTGTGTGAGTTCAATATTCAATTCCATATTGCCGACCCCGTCTTTGAGGCCGACTACTTGTGGAAATTGAGTCAGTCTCTCAACTGTTTCCGCTTTCATAATAGCGTTCGCGCGCTGATAGACAATCGCATTGAGATCTGTGCTAGTAACAATGGCTTTATAATACTCATAGATTCCTTCCTGCTCTCCCTCAATCAGGTAAGGCGGAAGAATAAGGTAACCATCCGCACCATGCTTTTCCGATATTTTGGCCCGTTCAATGGCTTCTGTAAGATTGCCTCCCACACCGGTATAGAGGGGAACCTTTCCATTGACCACCGATTTGGCAAGCTCGACCATCTCTTCAAATTCTTCCCTGCCAAGGTTATGGAATTCACCCGCTCCACAGGCAATGAAAATGGACTCCAATCCCTCTTCCAGCAAAAATTCAATATTTGCAGTAAGTGCTTGCTTATCAATGGCACCGCTTTCATTTAATGGAGCAACAGGAAATCCCGAGATTCCTGTAGGGGCTTGTCTATTCGTCATTCTACCAAATCCTTCCCATCTTCAATTTCTCTCTTCTGCAGAGGACGGATCAATCTGTTTCTCGCATGATCCAGATGCCGGTACATGCTCGCATACGCTTCAATCGGATCCCGCTTCTTGAGCGCATGGAAGATATCCTTATGGTGCTGAACAGTCTTCTCTTTATTCCGATCCTTCACCGCAATGTTCTCCATCGTCTTGTCATACATATTGAGCAGTGCGTCAATCATCCCTTCCGTAATGGAGTTGCTGGCACTGAAGGCAATAATCCGGTGGAATTCCCGGTCAATTTCTAAATAATCACCCTCTGCCGCTTCCATTTGGGCAATGTTCTCCTCCAGCTTCCTCAATTCCAGTTCGGAGATTTTCTCTGCTGCAAGGCCAACCAGACCTAATTCCTGGGTGAGACGTGTTTCAATAATCGTATCAATATCGCCTGCTGATAATGCCAGCATGAGGCGATGAGGCTCACTGCCGACTTCTTCTGAAAAGAAGGTGCCTTCCCTCGTTTTGCGGTGTATGACCCCCAACGTTTCCAAAGAACTTAATGCTTCTCGCAAAATCGGCCTGCTGACAGACAGCATTTCCATCAGTTCCATTTCCGGCGGCAGTTTATCTCCTGCCTTCAGTTGCCCATCCATCAATAGATCAATAATCTGCTCGATCACCTGATGTGAAAGCGTATTGCGTTTCACCGACTTCATCTTGATAGGTTCCACTCTCCTACTCACACGTCCGCCCTCCTTTCCGTTCATTGATGTTTGTTTGTCTGACAATTAGAATTATAAGACAACTCTGTCATCAAGTCAACGATTTTTTGTAAAATAGTTTTATTGTCTGACAAATAAAATATGAAATTATGAATCAGCACAGATTTTCAAGCATTGGTGAAAGCAATCCCTCAGGCCTCGGCACCTCTCACTCAGGCCGTAGCTCCTCCCACTCAGGCCACGCACACGCCCACTCAGGCCGCAGCACCGCCCACTCGGGCCACGCACACTCGCTCACCGCTCACCCCAATCAAAAAAAACAGCCCGCCACAAGGCAGGCTGTCCCAATCCATCATTTCCTCCATTGATCCACGAACACGTCAACATCCAATTGATACAATTCCTCTTTCTCTTGAAACAATTCTGCTAACCCCGCAGTTGCCTCTTCATTAAACTGTTTCGCCACATTGTCTTCAAATTTCTTGTAAAGCAATGGACGGCCTTCTTCCCTGCGGAAGCGGTGGCCGACTGGGTATTCCCTTTCCACCTTCTGTGTGGTGCTGCCGTCTTTGAACTTCACTTGGACCGCGTTGGCGATGGAACGTTTCGCCGGATCCAGGTAGTCCTGGGAATACTGCAGGTTCTCGCGGACGACCATTTTATTGCGCAGTTCATCCACCAATGGATTTTCTGCAATCTCGTCCTCGTAATGGTCGGCTATGATATTCCCATATATCAAACCGATCGCTGTAATGTACTGTAGGCTGTGATCCCGGTCGGCAGGATTTTTCAATGGTCCCTGCTTGTCGATGATGCGGACGGCCGATTCATGGGTATCGATGGTGATTTCGTCAATCTCGTCCCACTTGTCCGCTACTTCCTGATGCAATTCAAACGCACATTCTGCGGCGGTTTGGGCATGGTATTCGGCCGGGAAGGAAATTTTGAACAGGATATGCTTCATGACATAGTCATCCAGATCGCGGGCCAATGTCAGGCTTTTGCCATCCATCACGACATCTTCGAACCCCCATTGTGGTGCAGACAATGCGGTCGGATAGCCCATCTCCCCTTTCAATGACAGGAAGGCCAACCAGACGCCCCGGCTGGTGGCATCACCGGCTGCCCAGGATTTCCTGGAGCCGGCATTAGGATAATGCCGGTAAGTCCGGAGGCTGCCATTATCGATCCAGGCATTGGATACCGCATTGACCACCTGCTCCTTCGTGCCGCCGAGCATGGCAGCAGCTACTGCTGTTGTTGCTACTTTGACGAACAGGACATGGTCGAGCCCTTCCCGGTTCAGACTGTTGTCCAACGCAAGCACACCCTGTATTTCATGGGCTTTTATTGCCGCTTGCAGGACATCCTTTACCGTCAGGGGATTTTTCCCTTCCCTTTTGTATTTCCTGCTTAAATAATCGGCGACCGAAAGGATTCCTCCCAAATTATCGGACGGATGTCCCCATTCCCTGGCAAGCCAGCAATCATTATAATCCAGCCAGCGAATCAATGTGCCGAGGTTGAATGCCGCCTGTACCGGGTCCAGATAATAGTCCGTCCCAGGTACATAGCTGCCCTCGCTCGGTTGACCAGGAACGACCGGTCCCAAGAGCTTGGTGCATGCCGGATATTGGAGGGACAGCATGGCACATCCCAAGCTGTCCATCAATACTTCGGCAGCAACCTCCATCGACTCTTCATCACCTACATCTGTCTGCAGTGCATAATCAGCGATCTGTTCGATGACCGCATCCACTTGCTGATCCATCAGTTTCATTGGTATCCCCCTTTAGCCCTGGTCGGGGAGTACGGTTTTGGCAATGGTTTCATCCAACTGCTCATACTCCTCCAGGTGAATGGTTTCGTAAAGCTCTTCCCTCGTCTGCATGTCATCCAGAATTTCCTTCTGCGTCCCTTTCTGCACAATTTCATTAAAGGCGCGTTCATAGGCTTTCGCAGCCACTCGCAAGGATGTGACCGGATAGATCACCATCGAATAGCCCATCTCCTGGAATTCCGATGCCGTGAAGTACGGGGTCTTCCCGAATTCGGTCATGTTCGCGAGGAGCGGTGCGTCAATAGCATCGGATGCCGTGGTGAATTCTTCCTGGTTGATCATCGCTTCCGGGAAGATGGCGTCCGCTCCTGCTTCTGCATAGGCTTTTGCCCGTTCCATTGCCTTGTCCATTCCTTCCACCCCATGGGCATCGGTCCTGGCGATAAGCACGAGGGATGGGGCAACTTTTTTCACCATTTTTATCTTCTCTACCATTTCTTGCGTGGAAATCAGCTGTTTCCCATTCAAATGCCCGCATTTCTTCGGTATCTTTTGGTCTTCCATCTGGATGGCAGCCACTCTCGCCTCCAGCATTTCACTGACCGTCCTGGCGACATTCAATGGACCGCCAAAGCCGTTGTCCACGTCGACGAGCAGCGGCAGATTGGTTGCCCGGACAATCTCATTGGCACGGTCGGCAACTTCTGTCGAGTTCAAAAGTCCGATATCCGGAATCCCCTTGCTCGCTGTTAAAGCGGCACCTGACAGATACAATGCATGGAAGCCCACTCTCTTCCCTGCCAAGCCTGCCATGCCGTCATGGGCTCCAGCAATTTTCAATATTTCCCTGTTGTTCATTAAATCTTTAAATTCATTTGCCAATGTTTCCTGTGACTTCTGTTCAGAAATCAGCCACGTCATATGTATACCTCCTTATATCATCCATTTCCAATAGAAAAAAATACTCACAAGCACGATAGCCAGCCATCCCAGCATGGCGATGACGCCTACACGCAGCAAATCCCGCTGGCTGAAATAATTGTACGAATAACTGATCAGATGGACAGGGGATTGTGTAATCAGCAAAAATCCCGGTATGCCCATCAAGTAGACGGCCATGGCCACTTCCAAAGGACTGAACACCGCTATGTTTTCCCCCAGCATGATTGCCAAGGGAAGTGCCACCGTCAGGAACCCCAGAACATTGACGAACAGGACCCTGGCCAAGGCAGTCAACACGCAAAGCAGAATCACCACAGTCACCGGGTGAAGTCCACCCAAGGAGCTCGTGATCCATGCGGCAAAACTGCCCATCGCCCCCGTGTCGATCAGCATGTTCGACAGCATCAGGGTAGCAGCAAAAAAGATCATCATATCCCAATTGATCCCGGCCTTTGCCTCCTCCCAGTCCAGCACCCCAATAAAGGGGAACACCACCATCACCGCACCCAGCATGCCGACTTGCGGAATGGAATAACCGTGCCAGACCTGAGTCAGCCACAGCAGCAGGGTAATGGTAATAATCAGCGTCATCCTTACTTCTTTGGCACTCCAGGTTCCCAACTTCTGCTTTTGGCTGGTAAGCAAATCATTGACCATTTCCCTGTCCACCCGCTCCGCCGGAAAGACCGACTGGAACAGGAACCACAGCAGGAGCACGAACAACCCCATGGGGAAACTGAAATAAAGCAGCCAGTTGGTATAGCTCATCGAATCAGACACCGAAGAAAACATGCCGAATGCATAGATCGTCGAACTCGCCCCTGTCGGAACAAAGGCAGCCGATACGGCACTGACATAGGCCACACCGATAAAAAAGGATTTTCCCAGATTGGTCGTCGGCTGGATGGCCTTCAGTTCTACCAACAGGCGATCCAGAATATCACTGGTCAATTTTCCTTTGCCGATATTGGAAGGAATGAACACCGTCAGCACAAACATCATGAAAAAGGACAGGAAGATCAATAGTCTCCCCGACCCTTTTGCCAAGTTCAAAATGGATAAAGCCACCCTGCTGGCCAAGCCGGTGCTCACAAAGGCATGGGCCAGAATGAAGGTCGAGAACAACAGCCATACCAGACTGGATCCCAAATAACTTAATGCATCTTCATAGGATGTCAGGTGGAAAGATAAAATCACAATAAGTATTAAAGAACTGAATGCCAGAGGGAACACCCGGCCGATCCAAAGGATTTGGATAATCAGTAGTGTTCCCCCTGCTTTCACCTCCGGACTCCAATCTGCGCCCACCCAGAAAAATAGAAGGTAGAGGGCTGCAGACAGGCCCAGCAGTATCTGTTTTTTCATCTATGTCCCTCCCTGGTAACGAAAGGGCGCGCTATGCTCTTCCTTGTTTTTTATTTTTCACCCAGCCGATGATGAACGGATAGGCAATCGACAGAACGGTCAAAATCAATAATGAGATGGTTATCGGTGAAGCAAACAGGACATTCAGGAAGTTGTCATGGGCGACAATACTCTTCCGGAAGTTCTGTTCCATATCCGATCCCACGATGACTGCGAGGATCAATGGTGCAATCGGGAACTTCAGAAGCTTCATGACCAAACCGATGATGCCGAAAATGACCAAAATGTAGAAATCGATAACGCTATAGCTTAATGTATAGGTTCCGATGAACGCCAGCACAAGAATCAATGGATAAAGAATCTTCGGCGGCGTATCCAAAATCCTGACCAACAGTCCGATCATTACAATATTGATCAAGACGAGGAACAGGTTGCCGATGAACATACTATTGACCAGCGTCCACACGGTCTCCGGATTGTTCTCGAACAACAGTGGTCCCGGCTGCAGACCAAGCATGATCAAGGCACCCAGAATGACTGCCGTCGTACCTGAACCAGGAATCCCCATGGTCAGCAACGGTATGAAAGTACCGACAGATGCCGCGTTGTTGGAAGATTCCGGAGCGGCCACCCCTTCAATCGCTCCTTTACCGAATTTCTCCGGATGTTTGGACATCTGCTGTTCCGTCGTATAACTCAGCATCGAAGCAATCGAACCACCAGCACCAGGAAGAATACCGATCAGGAAACCGATCGGCCCTTGCCGGAGCATCGGCCATTTCGTCTGGTTCCATTGTTCTTTCGAGATTCCTTTCTTGCCTACCTTTTTCTCCTCTTTCTTGATTTCATCGATGCTCAACAGATTGTACAGCACCTCACCTACTGCATAGACCCCGATGATGACTACCAGGAAATCGATCCCTTCACTCAGCTGCGGGATATCGAAGGTGAAACGGTGCACCCCTGTCTGCAAATCGATGCCGACGGTGCTCAGCATGAGACCGATACTCATCGAAATGAACCCTTTGACCATGTTTCCCTTGGACAGGGAGACAATCGCCGACAAGGTGAACACCAGCAACAGGAAGTATTCGGCCGGTCCGAAATCAAGGGCGAACGCAGCCAGTGGTTTCGCCAACAGGATGAACCCGATGATGGCAATCGTCCCACCAATCAGTGACGCAATCGCCGAGATGGTCAGGGCTTGTCCGGCCTGTCCTTTCTGTGTCATCGGGTAACCATCGAATGTGGCGGCGATGGCTGAACCATCCCCCGGTGTATTAAGCAAAATGGAACTTCGTGAACCGCCGTACATGGCCCCGTAATAGATGGCTGCCATCAGCACGAGCGCACTGGTCGCGTCCATGCCGAATGTGATCGGTATCAGCACGGCGACCGCTGTAGCAGGACCGAGACCCGGCAGCATACCGACAACGGTCCCTAAGAATCCGCCGATAAATACCCATAACAAATTCATCGGCTGAAGGGCAGTCGTCAGACCTTCGATGAAACTTTGTAGATCCACCCCCATCATTCTCTCTCCTTTCTATGGCAAACTTACATTGAGTAATTCGGAAAATGAGTACCAGGAAATGACGGAAAACAGCACCGCGATGATAATATTTTTCAGCCACGGCTTTGTTCCGTTTACAATGAATAGCAATCCTCCAAGGAAAATGACTGTGGAGAATAAGAAGCCGATCCGTTCAAAGAGGAACGTATAGATAAAAATCATGATCAGCGTGGTAATGATAAGGAAAGGACTCCTTCCTTTAAAAAGAACCTTGAATGGAGAAAAATCCTCGTTCCGCTTTTTCCACTCCTGGATGAAATAGATGATACTGAACACCAGCAACACCGCACCGATCAGTAGTGGAAAGTATAGCGGCCCATTCGGATCCCCTACACGCGAGCGCGTCATGCCAAACGTGAGAATCAGATAAACGACTCCCAGTATGATGAAAAATGAGGGCACAATAAATCTGGCCATCATCATCCCTCCCAATAACTATGATGGGGAGTTGTTCTGGAGGACAACTCCCCTTGAATGATTAGTCTGTCAAACCTGCTTGCTGCAGCAGTTCATCGTACTGCTCTGTCTGTTCTGCCAAGAACTCTTTGGATTCCTGGCTGTTATGATAGAATGGCTCCCAGTCATTATTTTCCATGACACTCTTCCAGCCATCTGTTTCTACCATGGTACTGATCTTGTCATCCCAGTAGGCGATCTCCTCTTCGGTCATGTCAGGAGGACCCATTACACCTCTCCAGTGCGGGAAGACCATGTCCACGCCTTGTTCCTGCCAGGTGCTTACTTCTTCCAGACCTTCTACCCTCTCTTCAGAGCTCACGGCCACTACTTTCAGTTCTCCAGCCAAATGCTGTTCTTTGGATTCGGATACGGACATGGTAGCGACATCCACATGGCCGCCGAGAAGAGCAGTCAGCAGGTCGCCGCCGCTTTCATAGATCATGAATTCCACTTGGGATACATCCACCCCGAATTCATGGGCAGCCTGTACAAAGGACAGGTGGTCATTGTTTCCAAGACTTGGAGCCACACCGATTTTCAGGGAAGTAGGGTCTTCCTTCAAGTCTTCCATGATCTGTGCCCCTGTGTCATACGAAGAATCCGGCGAAACGGCAACAGAAATCCACTCCGTACTCAGAATTCCCAATGGCGTAAAATCTTCAAAAGTCAAATCACTTTGGCCCAACAGGTTATTGGTGATAACCAAACTGGAATTGATGGAGATCGTATGGGCATCCTGGCTCTTCAGGTACTGCCAGCCTACTTCTCCTCCACCTCCCGGCTTATTGGCTACATTGATGTTGGCATCGATCAATCCTTCATCATCAAAAATCTTCTGCATCGCTCTGGCTGTGGCATCCCAGCCGCCTCCAGGTGTTGCTGGTGCGATGATTTCAATATTCCCATCCGGGAAATCCTCGGCAGATCCGCTGCTTTGATCGGAACAGCCGACAATAAAGACCATAAGTATAACGAGCAATATTCCTACGTATTTCTTCATGCTTGTACTCCTCCTATCGTAGATTTTGGTGACTGCGTAAATAATAAACTGAATTTTTCTTTATGTATACGTTTTCATCATATACTAAATATTGAAGGTAAAATAATTTTTGTTCATTTTGTTCACGGAGTGGCTACAGGGATATACCTGCGCTCCGGCCGGCCGATGACCCCATACTCCTGTTCCACTTTGGCTTCTCCCTCCTGGACCAGGTATTCCAGATAGCGGCGGGCAGTCGGCCTGGAGGAGCCGATCTGCTTCCCCATTTCATCTGCCGACCATGATCGACCCTCCTGATCGATGATGTCGCGCACCTTACCCAATGTCACTTTGTCTATCCCTTTCGGAAGCGATTCCTCTTCCTGTTGCTTCATTGGCACAGAGGAAGACAGGAGCTGATCGACGGTTTCCTGATCGATATGCTCCTTACCTTCCAACAGATCTCTCTGCTTTTGATAGTCATCAATCACTGTCCGGAACCGCTCCATGCTGACAGGTTTGATCAGATAATTGGTAATCCCTTGACGCAGGCTCTTCTCCAGCAGTTCCTTCTCATGTGCTGCGGTGATGATGATCACGTCCATGTCGTGATGGATCTTCCGTGCTTCCTGGATCAACTCGGTTCCAAGGTAATCCGGCAGATAGATATCCAACAACAATAGCTCTGGTCTCTTTTCTTCAATCAATGCCAGGGTCTGTTCCCCTGTCATTGCCTTGCCGACTACTTCCACTCCGTCCATTTCCGTCAAAAATTCCTCATGGATATTCGCTATCCGGAAATCATCTTCAGCGATTACGATGTTCAACATGATGGATGCCTCCTTTTGGTTGTTTTGGAAGATATACCGTGATAGTCGTACCTTCCGAGCTGGATTCTATTTCCATTCCTCCATCCAATTTCTCGAGCGCAGATTTGACATTGGCCAATCCGAATCCTCTTTTTTCCTTGCTGGTCTTCTTCTTGGTCGAATAGCCGGCCTCGAACGCGCGCTCCACCATCCCATCTTTCAACCCGCTGCCATTGTCACTGATTTCAAAAATGATATCCTCACCGAGATCGGTCGCAGCAAAAGATACACGGGCATCCGGCTTGGATGTCACCTCTTCCACCGCATTATCGATCAAGTTGCCGAGGATGATCATCAGGTCGCTGATTTCAATATGGGGCGGTAGAGGATAGAGATAGCTGTCCGGGTCGATCACGAAATCCACCTTCTTTTCTGACGCCCGGCCGGTCTTTCCGATCAAAATCGCCTGTACATTGGTATCCTCTATATGTTCAAAAATGTTCCGGTTTATCTGGTCCATGCTGCTGATCTCTTGGTTGATGACCTTCAGCACATCGTCATATTTCCCCAGCTGCAGCATGCCATAGATGAGATGCATCTTATTGGAATATTCATGGGTCTGGGCACGCAGGTCATCGGAATATCTCCGTACCTCCGACAGCATATGCAGCATCTCGGTAATCTCCGTCTTATCCCGGAGGGTGGCGACCAACCCCGTGACCTGATCATTGGTCAGGATCGGAACGAGATTTACGATGAACGGTTTGTTATGGATGAAGAGTTCCTGGTTCACCATGCCCTGCTTTCTGTCATACACCTGCTGGTAATCGAGACCAGGCAATAAGGAAGCAATCGGCTCACCGACAGAAAACCCCTTCTGCGGGAACAGCTGTCTCGCCGATCGGTTGATCAGGTTCACCTTCCCCTCCTCATCCGCAGCGATCACCCCTTCATTCAGAGACGCAAGCAGGGTGTCCCTGCTTTTATACATTTTAGCGATCTCACGCGGTTCATAGCCGAGGGACTCCTTCCGGATATGGCGTGCCAATAGATACCCAAGCACCGCCCCGATCAAGATGACAACGAGGGAAAAATAGAGAATGCCTTCGATCCGTTCATGGATCAGGCTCCATATCTCCTCCTTCACATAACCGACCGTGGCCACCCCCAAGACGTTTCCGCTCTCTGACATGATCGGCGCAATCCCTACAATGGAAGTGTCGATGAACTCATTCGATTCCATTCGATAGTAGCCGCCAAACACCCGCGCCTTGTAGCCATCTTTGAATCTATGTATGTCCCCTATTTTTTCTGGATCCGGATGGGTCAGAATCCTGCCGTCCTTATCTTGGATAATGATGAAATCGGCTTCATTTTCCATACTGAATTGATCGGTCAGAAACTGCAGGGATGCGGCAGCCTCCCCATCTTCCAACGCTTCCTTCACCGATGGCAGCAACGCTACCGTCCGCGCGGTCTGCATGCTCAGCTTATATTTATTGGAAAAGATCTGATGGATGTTCGAAGATGCTAAGAAACCCGACAGAATCAGAATCAACAGGATGATCACACTTAACAACAGCCCCGTAATTTTGGTTTGTAATGATACATGTTTCAATCGCTCCAGCAAAGAAGCACCCCCTCCGGCTGCAATGAGGACTATTCTCACTATTCAGCATAGGTCCTCAATGTCATCTATTCTTACATTTTAGCATAGCCGTCAATTTGTGGGATGTGTGGGTGTGTTTTGGGGGGGCGTGTGTGGCCTGAGTGAGTGGGGGTGTGGCACGAGTGAGCGGGTGTGCGGCACGAGTGAGTGGGTGTGCGGCACGAGTGAGTGGGTGCGGGGCCCGAGTGAGTGGGTGTGCGGCCCGAGTGGTGCGGGGCGGGGCACGAGTGAGTGGGTGCGGGGCCCGAGTGAGTGGGTGTGCGGCCCGAGTGGTGCGGGGCGCGGCCCGAGTGAGTGGGTGTGCGGCACGAGTGGTGCGTGCTGGCGCCCAAGTGAGTGGGGCCCTCGCCCAAGTTCACCACAAATGATTGACGATAAAATAGGGTGAGTGATACCATGTAAGATAGAAAGGTCGTTCTACCTAACAAAAGGAAGGATATAACAATATGGTTCAATCGAAAAAGAGAGATACATTACTGAAAGTTGCGGAACAGTTATTTTATGAACATGGATTTCGTGGAGTAGGGTTGAAGCAGATTATCAGCGAAGCGAATGTCGCCACCATGACACTTTATAATCATTTCTCCTCCAAGGACAATCTGGTCGAAGAGGTGCTCCGGCAGCGGGAAGAACGCTACTGGTCTTATTTGGATGCCCATGTGGAAATGGATTCCGATTCACCGTTCATTCTTGCTGTGGAAGCACATGGTCGCTGGCTGAAGGAACAGTCCTATAAAGGGGATATGTTTTTGCGGGCGATCGAGGATTATGCGGGAACAGATAATGAGATTGAAAACATTGCAAGAGGACATAAAAAGAGATTGCTTGAATACTTCCAACTGCTTGCCCAAAGGAAAGGGAAAGAAAACGAACGTGATTTTGCGAACCAAATTACACTGCTGCTCGAAGGTACCACTTCCATGACGACATTGATTGGCGCTGAGAAGGCAACAGAATATTCCATTGCGATGGCACGGACCCTTGTCCGTCATACATCGTAATTTTTTTACCCCTAAACTAGAAAGGTCGTTCTATATAATTTTAAAGTGAGGATGGGTATGATGAAATTTTCAACGTTGGTATTGCCTGGAGTCGCGATGATTGCTGCCACTTATGGTCTGGCGAGGTTCAGTTTCGGATTGCTCCTTCCTGGAATCAGTGAATCCCTTGATATGTCGGAGTCTGTATCCGGGGTGATCTCTTCGTTGTTTTACTTGGCCTATTGCTTCACGATCATCCTGTCTACGGTCATTACGACGAGAGAAGGCCCCAGAAGGATGGTCACGGCTGCAGGGCTATCTGCTTTAGCCGGAATGCTGCTGATGTCCATGGCTCCCCATGCATGGGTGCTCGCGTTAGGAGTGCTACTTGCCGGAGGAAGCACGGGGCTTGTCTCTCCGCCCTATGGCGCAGCGATTTCTCTTTGGATCAAGGAGGAACGGCAAGGGAAGGCGAACACATGGATCAATTCTGGGACAAGTTTGGGGATTGTCCTTTCTGGAGTAGGGGCGATGCTGTTGTTGGAGAATTGGAGGTTGACCTATGGCATCTATGCTGTTTTGACCCTACTCGTGGTAATCTGGAATTTCCGCGCCATGCCAAGGCGAAGGTCTGGGTCGAAGGTGAGGATGGAAAAAGGGAGCCTGTCGATACAGGGAGTGAAGGGAGCCATCCCTTTGATCATCGCCTCCCTTTTCCTCGGCATTTCCACTGCTGCGTACTGGGCGTTTTCCCGGTCTTTTATCGACGTGGCTGGCAACTATAGTGACTGGCAGCTTTCTGGATTTTGGGTGACAATCGGACTGTTCGGTGTGCTAGGAGGCTTTTCCGGGTTTTTGATTGAGAAGAGAGGCCTGTCTTTCACTTACAAGGTAGGGAGTTTGTCGGTTGCAATTGCTCCGATCCTATTGGCTGCTGCATCAGGCAGTTGGCTCCTGTCTTATGTATCGGCTGGGATTTTTGGTGGTGCGTACATCTTCTTGACCGGAGTCCTCCTTGTCTGGGGAATCCGCGTATTCCTGACGAATGCCTCCTTAGGGATCGGCATTCCATTTCTCCTTTTGGCAGTGGGCCAGGTGGTAGGTTCCGTACTCGCAGGGTGGTTCATCGAGGAGTTGGGCTATGCCACGACCTTCATCCTTTATGGATTGGTCGGCATGATGGCTGTTGTGATGGGGCCGAAGAAATTTGCTGGATAGCCGCGGGTGGGCAAGGATCTTTAGAGGGAGGATTCCATACAGCACGATTACGAAAAAAATAAGCTGTGGATTGCCATCTTCCGAGCAAACTCTCTCGATAGCAGATCTATTACAATAGGAAAAACTGACTTTTTGCCACTGTATCTCCATAAAATTTCTCTGTCAGATTTCCTCCCAACATAATATTCAATCAATTCAGACCATGCTATCGTTAAATTAACATTTAAACGAGGAGGGTTACCTTGTTGAAAAGAGCCACCGAGTTTTTCTCTTTTTTCGTACTGGCTATGAAAATGTGGACCGATTAATTCGACCTTGAATTTCCGTTTACCGACCATAACAAGCTCAGGCCTTGGGTGAATGCCTGAGCTTGTTATAGCTTTCTCCCTAAAAGCCTGAGCCCTAAAACAGGGACTCAGGCTCTTCATGTATCCATTCCACACGCTAAAACAACCCCAGCTGCTTCGACGACAATCCCTCATACTCAATCCCCAGCATCCGCTGGAATTGTTTCGCATTATCCGCCGCGTCTCCGCCGGAATTATTATTGAACAATACGATGATGTCTTTGCTGGATGTGCAAAGCTCCTTGACTCGCTTCACCCACTCTGCCAGTTCCTGTTCATTATATTTATATAGATAGCGGACTTCCCGCCAGTTCGTGTCCTTGCTGCTCGGTTTGACCCATCCGTGATAATTCCTGCCATGCATGCGAACCAGCGTCATATCAGGGTGAGTCACTTCCGGAACGATAGGGATCGAGCCATTGCCATTTTGCGGTTCATCCGCGATCGAATGGATCCACCCCTCCTCCTTCATGAAGGACAGCGTGCCTTCGCGGTACCTGCTGTGGAACCAGGATTGGTGCCGGAATTCCAGCGCCACCGGGATATCTCCCATCATCTTTTTGCAGTAGCGTAAATAGTTCACGTTTTCCTTCCGGCAGTCGAACCACGGTGGGAATTGGAACAGGACCATCGCCAGTTTGCCAGCTCGCTGATAAGGCTGGAGCGACGCCTTGAACGCCTCGAACATCTCCTTCTTCGTCTCAAACGGGATTTCGGTGCGCTGATGCCCGGTCATTCCCTGATAAGCTTTCACCACAAAGCGGAAATTTCCAGGCGTATCCGCTGCCCATTTGGCGGCATTCCGCTCCGGCTGCACGGCATAGAACGAAGCATCCACCTCCACCACAGGAAAATGGCTGCTGTACTCTGATAATTTATCCTTAGGCTTGATTTGGGCTGGATACAGGGAATAGTGGTCACCCCATCCTGTCAGGCCGATATAGATCATCCGGATCCCTCCTGACGATAGGATATCATAGGATGAAAGCGGGCGGGTAATGGATGGCTTGGCTAGATTCGATTTCTGTCCATGAAAAAAACAGCCACCTCTGCCCTTATTCAGGAAAAGATGGCTGCTTGCCTTACCCACTCTTCGATCCGCTCATCTTCCTTCCGACAAACAGCATGCCGATACCAAAGGCAGCTGCTGCAAGGATCCATACCCATATGGAGATGCCCTGATTTACAGGTGAGGCGACTTCCGGCATATTCCGTTCGGCATAGGCCTGCACATCATCATTTGCGATGGTGAATGTTTCTGTTGCAGCAAACTGCTCGGTGCCTGCCGTTCCGCTGATAGTCAGGGTATAATCTCCATCCTCTAGACTCTCATGCTCCCATGGCATGACATATTGGATGCCGGATTTCGGTGCCATTTTAAAGGTAGGAATATCCCCGCTGAACAGCTCATTTCCAGCTTCATCGCTGACCGTATACGTACCTTTGATGTTTTCCTGGATCATCTGCGCTTGGTTGGTCATTTCCATATATACCTCGGCCGTGTTACTGATGATCCCCACCTCGCCAAGCGAGAAGTCTGTAGATGCTTCTTCCGGCAGGTTCAACTGCACGGCAACACTATAGGTGGTTTCCGTATTCAGCACAAAATTCGCTGCGTCCTCTTCCGCCGCTTCCTCTACCTGGGTAGTCGGCTCTGTGGTCAAATTAATCGCGCCAAGGAGTGTTCCTGCTTCCACATCCGGAACGGTTATGTCCACTGGTACATTCACCGAAGAATTGGGAGGAACCGAAATCTCCTCGTCGATTTCCATGTAATCCGCTAAACGGACAGCATCCTCCAGGAGAAGTGCCCTTTCAGAGTCTATGTCCATCCCATACAACATCCCACCCGTTGGATGTGTATACGCATTCACGGTCTCTCCCCGCAAGATCAACCCTTCCTCCGTATTATTGGTGACCTTGAGCTCGATGGTCTGCTTCTGGCCAGGCTCTACGGAGAGGTCGAAATAACCGCTTATCTCCTCATTCTGGTTATCAGCAGGCACCGGTTCGATTTCAATCGGGCTCCCTACTGTATCCGCATGTGTAGTCATCGGCCATAATAATAGAAGGATTCCACAAAAAGTCGTCAAAGTGAATCGCATCAGTTTTCATCCCTTTCCGCATTTCCGAGTCCTGTTTTCACTACCTTGGCTATTCCCTTTTCCTGTTTATTCCAAACAGAAAGACCGATCCCATGCAGAATCGGTCTATTTATAGTGATTAAACTTAAGGTCCAGTTGTCAGATTGAAAGTGACAGTAGAGCTGTACGTACCTGCTTTGGCATCTTTTGGTTGAAGGTTGATATTTAGGTTAGACCCGCTAACCGTATACGTTCCCATTCCGCCGTCTGTTTCAGCAGAAAGAAGTTTTACTCCACTCTCATTATCGATAGCTCCACTTAATACGTTAACTGTACTAAGATCGTCTGAGCCTTCTCCTGCAGTCAGTGTAGGTTCCGTAATTTTTAAGCTTCCTGCAGGCAAAGTATTCGTCCCATTAGTCAATTGGGTTGATGAAACGCTAAGTTTCCATCCCTCACCGCTTCCTCTTGCATCCTTTACGGTGAATTCATCAATTGAAGCGGTAGATGTTTGTATTGCACCATTCAACTCCACGCCACTAAAGGTCTGAATGGTGGGAGCATCCAGTGATAGAGTTCCGCCTGTAATAGTTGACTCTACATCCTGTGACGCCGCCAACGCCGATGGAGCGAACGCCCCTGCTGCCAAACCTACTGCCAATGTACCAACCGCAAACTTCTTTACTAATTTGTTCAAATCCATTTCCTCCTTGGAAAAATAAAATATGATAGTTATATAAATGCAATGAACGACCCAATCAGTCTCTCTATCTGTTACCAGGCCTGTCCTCCCTGTCTATTTCATTTGATGTTCTTGTCTGCCTTACTAAACTTATTATGCTATGGAACTGGCAAAACCGGTATCCCCCAGTGCTCCTGTTATGTAGAATTTTGTCGGATAGTGCTACCTTCCTATTGGCTGCCAACTTTTCGACTTCTATCCTCCCCTGTTCCTGCCCGAATGGAACTATTCCCGGGTATATACTCCCTGATTCGAGGAGGGATTCAGACAATTGGTGTGAACCCTACATAATAATAGAAGCAAAAAAACACCCCATATCGAGGTGCAACTTCCATACACTTCTATCATTTTTTCAGAACATCCAATACTCCGCTCCTCCCCCGCCCCCTTTTCAAAACAATCGTCTTGCATGATTCCTTCCTTTTCAGTATCATTATAAGCCTGCAGCTACTCAAGTTGTTTACATCACCATTCTGAATCTACTATTACACTGATGCTAATATAGTCAGCAATATCCCCCTATATAATAGGAAAGAAGATGCTCAGGATGCCAGGCATTTTTCTACAGATATTGACCAATTATTTTTACTATGTGTATAATTAAACCAATTATTTGAAAAGTCATACTAATACAGAAATGAGGGAATCAGATGCAGCAGGCAATGGAACTGGCCAACAGCAGTCTTATTTGGGTTATTGCTTCGATCGTGATCGGCATCGTTATTTTTCAAAGCATCAAATTCATTCAGCTTGCAGCGAAGGCAAGCAGGGATGCCGGGATGAGCAAGCAAGAGGTAAACAGTGCCCTGAAAACAGGTGCCATCGCGGCAATCGGCCCTTCCTTTGCGATTGTCATTGTCGCCATTTCCCTGATCGCCTTCCTCGGGGATCCGCTCACCTTGATGCGGATTGGCGTGATCGGTTCCGCCCCGATCGAATCTGTCGGCGCAAGCTTTGGGGCCGAAGCCGCTGGAGCTAGCCTTGGCGGAGAAAACTTTAGCCAAACTGTCTTCACCGCAGTGGTGTGGACGTTATGTCTTGGTGGTATGGGGTGGCTCTTATTTACAGCCCTCGCTACCAAATCGCTTGGCAAATTGGAAAAGAAACTGACAAGCAAAGGAGAAAAGAGCAAAAAGACGATGAGCATTTTTGCCACTGCTGCGATGGTTGCAGCATTCGGCAACCTGGCAAGTGCAGAAATGATAAAAGGATTGGCCCCTGTCATTGTCGTCATTGCCGCAAGCGCGACGATGGTCATCGTCTCCAAGATTTCAGACAAGCATCAGATCAAATGGCTGCGCGAATGGTCGCTCGGCCTGTCCATTCTCATCAGTCTATGCATCGGCTACTTCGTCATCTAATACATACAAAGGAGGAATTCCATGAATGATCAACACGCAGAACTGAATTCTGCCGCTCCCGACATATCATCATCTGACGAAGCTTCCCTTTCCATGGATGCCTACCATGAAAAAGCGCATTTCTGGGGCAGGTTGACGTTATGGTCTGTCATTGGCCTGACCTTGTTGCTCCCGCTCTACCTTTCATTCGGTCTGGGGCTTCATCCAGGATGGAATGTCATTCTAAGCGCATTTGCCGCTTATGCCGGGGTGATTGCGGTTGTCTGGGTATTGGAACCGGTCATGTATTTTCCCATCCTTGGAGTTTCCGGGACTTACATCAGTTTCCTTACCGGGAATATCGGCAATATGTGCCTTCCTGCCGCAGCGGCAGCGCAGCATGCTGTCGGGGCAGAACCTGGAACGAAAAAAGGTGAGCTTACGGCCACCCTCGGAATCGGTGCAGCATCCCTCGTCAATAAGGTGATTCTCATCCCGATCATTCTTGCCGGGTCTGTCGTAATTTCGATCATACCGGAAAGCATTCAAAGTGTTTTCCCCCTCATCCTGCCGGCGATTTTCGGAGCGGTGCTAGCCCAATTTGCCTTGAAAAAACCGAGCTATGGCGTCATTGCTCTGGTGGTAGGGTTGATCATCAATCTTACAGCCTTGCCCATATACTTAAAGAGTCTATTCTGCATTGTACTTACTGTCTTCATCTGTCTTCGTCTGGAAAAATATAAAGAAAAACAGGCATAAACAAAGGAGTGGAAGCAATTGAGCAAAGCAGCAATCATGGAATGGATCGAACAGCATAAACAGACCTATACAGCGATGGCACAAGATATTTGGGACCACCCACAAACTGCCTATGAGGAAGAATATGCAAGTGAATTACAAAGCAATGCATTGAACGAAGCAGGATTCAGCATCAGCAAGCCGATCGCTGATATCCCTACCGCGTTTGTGGCGGAATACGGACAGGGGGAGCCGGTGATCGGTATTCTTGGAGAGTTTGACGCTCTCCCTGGCCTCTCGCAAAAGGCAGGTCCAGACAAAGAAGAAGTCGTCCAGAACGGGCCTGGGCACGGATGCGGCCACAACCTTCTTGGAACGGCAGGAGTAGAAGCAGTTATTGCATTGAAAGAAACGATGGAAGCGGAAGGAATCCAAGGAACCATCCGCTATTATGGCTGTCCGGCAGAGGAAGTATTATCCGGAAAGACTTATATGGCCAAGTCCGGCGTCTTTGATGATCTTGACAGTGCCTTGACATGGCATCCGATGACAGGCAATGCCGTCATGCATAAAGCCATGCAGTCCATGGTGTCGGTTAAATTTCATTTCAAAGGAAAGCCGGCACATGCAGCTGCCTCACCTGAAGCGGGTAGAAGTGCCCTCGACAGTGTGGAGCTGATGAACATTGGAACCAATTACCTGCGGGAACATGTTCCGGACGGCACGCGCATGCATTACACCATCACCGATGGAGGCCTGGCACCGAACATTGTGCCGGAATCAGCCACGGTCTGGTATTTCCTTCGAGCTCGTTCCAAAGCCGAAGTGGAAGGAATTCTCCACCGGGTAGAAAAGATTGCCAAAGGCGCCGCGATGATGAGTGAGACAGAGGTAGAATCCGAGATTCTGGCCTTTGCCTATGATACCTTGCCAAATGACCCATTGAATGAATTGATGTATAAAAATATGCAGGAAAGCAATCCGCTGGCATATACAGAAGAGGAACAGGAATTTGCACAGAACCTTGCAAAATCGCTGCCAACCCAAGGAAAGCCGATCGAGGAGCTACTGCGGACCTCCATCTCTTTCTCGCCATATCAAGCGGGTTCCTCCATCCCAGGTTCCACGGACGTCGGCGATGTAAGCTGGATTGTCCCGACAGGCATGGTCACCACCACATGTGCACCTGCAGGAACTGCCCTGCATTCTTGGCAAGCGACCGCTTCATTCGGAACCCAAATCGGCTATAAAGGCATGCACCTGGCCGCAAGCACCATGGCCCTGACTGCTTACGACTTGCTTAAGAACGAAGGAGACATCCTCGGCCAGGCAAAAGAAACATTTGACAAGCTCCGCGATGGAAAAGTCTATGAAGCTGGTATTTAAGCTGATGGATTGCAATCAATGCCCCATCACGCGGAATCCGGGATTTAAATTTTGAACGAAAAGTCTAGCAAGCTCAACCTGATTCTGCATTTGATCAGGTTGAGCTTTTACTCTTTTCCCACGTAAAGAACGGTTGGACCTAACTAAATGGTTTACCTCCATAAGCGGACTCGTTAAGTCAGCGGAGGAAATATGCGTAGATTCCTACGGGGCAAAGGCCTAGGCAAGACTCAGAAGTGCGCCAGTACGAAGGAGGCTCACCAGCCGCCCGCGGAAAGCGAAGCATATTTCCAGTTAGTTGAATTCCCCTCTTTTCCCACGTAAAGTGCGGTTGGACATTACTAAATGGTTTACCTCCATAAACGGACGATACGGTAAGTCAGCGGAGGAAATATGCGCAGACTCCTGCGGGAGCAAAGGCCTAGGCGAGACTCAGAAGTGCGTCAACACGAAGGAGGCTCACCAGCCCTCCGCGGAAAGCGAAGCATATTTCCGCAGCGGGTTCCTCCACTAACAGATTTCCAGTTAGCTCTTCAAATCCGCTCCCTTATGCTTTGATACACTTCATCAACATCCACACCCGATAATAATGGCACCCCATCAATCACATGTTCCTTCATATAATCCGGAACAATGGTAGTGGATACGATAAAATCATAATCTTTCCGTTGATCGACCGCTTCCGCCACTTTCCCCTGATGCAGCTCCACCTGGTCAATCAACTTTTCCTGCATCAGCCACTTCTTCAACTTTTCAATCACGATGGTGGATGTAGCAATTCCAGTACCACAAATGACTAACACTTTTTTCATGTCTTTTCTCCCCTATTTTTAAATTTATTGATATAAATCAATCCTCCAAGCGCACTGAGGCCGATCAGGCTGATCCCGTACCAGCTCAGCAGTTTGCCAAGTCCGGCAAATACAATCGTCGTCCAGACCGCCCCGTCAACCAGTGCCGAAATGCTTGCATTGTCGCCCATATCGAAATCAGCAGCCATGGCCATCTCGGTAAATAACGGTGCAATCCATGTAGCGATGTATAGTCCTGCGCCTATGTAAATGGTCGCTGCGATTAACGTCCGGATGAGATTTCCTTTGAACACGGGAACCATCAAGCATATCAAAAATGGAAGGGTTGCCAAATCACCGAATGGCAGCACCCTGTTTCCTGGCAAGACAACGGCCAGAAATAGAGTGATGGGAATCAACAACAAGGAAGCAGACAAAACAGCCGGATGCCCAGCTGCGAGGGCACTATCCATGCCGATATAAAGGTCTCTATCCGGAAACTTTTTCCTCATCATAGTACCGGCCGCTTCGGAGATCGGGTTCAGTCCTTCCATTAATAATGAAACCATTTTAGGCATCAAGAACAGGACAGCTGCTGTCTGGATGGCCAATTGCATGGCTTC
Source organism: Virgibacillus xinjiangensis (assembly GCF_042643145.1). Lineage (NCBI taxonomy): Bacteria > Bacillati > Bacillota > Bacilli > Caryophanales > Bacillaceae > Virgibacillus > Virgibacillus xinjiangensis. The sequence goes on along the minus strand of NZ_JBHRSA010000042.1, from coordinate 49,639 downwards.
CTCGATGCTGTATGCCGCCAGCAATCCGATGATGAAACCAAGAACCAAGCCAAGGACCGCGGAATCCCCTAGCATGCCGAAGCGCTTTTGAATGGCTTCCGGATCAGCCTTCCATTGGTTGAACCGGGGAATTCGGTCAAAAACAGCGTTGAGCGGCTTGGCCAAAAAATAGGATGGTGCAGAGGCTGCATGGGGGAATGTCAGCTGGCTGAAACCGAAATACTTTTGAATATCCGGGGCCAACAGATCCCCTAATAAGAGAATGACCAACACATGGACGGCCATCGTGAACAGGCCTAAAGCGAAATCATCAGTGATGGCATAGACAAGTGATCCGGTAAATGCCACATGCCAATAGTTCCAAATGTCCACATTCACTGTTTTTGTCAACCCAGCGATAATCAGTAACAGATTCACCCCGATGCCAATTGGTACAGCAAGACTGCCGAGTGCGGTGCCATAGGATATGGCAGCGGCAGCCGGCCAGCCAACATCAATCGTCTGAAGGTCGAACCCGAAATGATCGACCATCGATTGAGCTGCTGGCCCCAGACTGGTCGTCAGCAGCTCAATGACCAGATTCAACCCGACAAAGCCGATGCCTACCATCAGCCCTGCATGCACAGCATCCTTCCATTTGGTGCCAAGCGCCAAAGCAAAAATGAAAATGATCATGGGGAGCATCACACTGGCCCCCAAGTCGACAAACCATTTCAACACATCCAAAAATGCTCCCTCCCGATTATCTGTTGTTGTATAGGAACTCGATCCATTGCGGAGCATTTTATCGTTGTCCCAGTACAAGTTGTTGGCAGAACCCTGTATGGATTCATCCTAGATAGCGATGGTACAACGTTTTTGCATGCTGGGCATCATTCGTTCCATGAACCAGGACACGTCCATCCTGAAACATGACGAACCGGTACGGATCCTTTTTGAATGATAAAAGGAACTCATTATGCCTCACTTCTGCCGTTTGGGACAGCTTCGAGGCCACTTTCTGCAAATCCCTCTTTTCCCTTGAAGCAGGCCGGATCTGCACGGTATCCCTCCCACACAGCACCGCTGTTTTTGTCTGGGATTCATAGTCCAGAAATGGATACGTCGGTGCCTGTCCACAGGACGGACAGCTGTCCTCTTTCAGTGCTCCGACGTCAATGGCAGATTGCTGATTGGACCAGATATCATAGGAAATCAATTGCTTTCTCAATGCCCCGTGATTGCCTGTGAGTATTTTCAATGCTTCCGCGGACTGGTGAGCGACAATAAGTTGGACGATGGGGCTGATGACCCCTGCGGTATCACAGGTAGCTCCATCCATCGGTATCCGTTTCATCAGACAATGCAGGCATGGTGTTTCCTCTGGGATCACCGTATAGCTGAGGCCATAACTGCCGACAATCGCTCCATAGATCCAAGGGACGCCATACTTTTGCGCCGTATCATTGATGATCATGCGAATATCGAAGTTGTCAGTGGCATCGATAATCAAATCCACCCCATCTATGAGACGGGCCATTTCAACCGGGGTGACATCGAGAATTTCTGCATTAATGGCCACTTCACCATTGATCGACTCCAATCTCTTTTTTGCGGCAACTGCTTTCGGAATTTCATGGGCGGCATCCTCTTCGGTGTACAGCTGCTGGCGCTGCAGATTGCTCCATTCGACATAGTCACGGTCAGCAATCGTCACTTTTCCCACACCGGCCCGGACCATGATTTCCGCATTACTCGTGCCAAGTGCCCCAGCACCAATCAGCAACACATGCTTCTCCTTTAATCGGTCCTGCCCTTCCCGGCCAATCGGGGAAAAAAGAATTTGCCTGGAATACCGTACATCCATCAGCTGCTGATCCCTTCCATGGGACTGCTTGCTGTGGCATAGCGCTTTTGCGGGATGCGCCCTGCTTGAAATCCAAGCCTTCCTGCCTCGATCGCGAGCTTCATGGCCTCGGCCATTTGGACAGGATCCTTGGCACCTGAAACAGCCGTATTCAATAATATGCCGTCAGCCCCGAGTTCCATGGCAGTCACCGCGTCCTTCGGAGAACCGATGCCTGCATCCACAATGACGGGAACATTCGCCTGTTCCATGATCAGGCTTAAATTGAGAGGATTGATGATACCTTGTCCGGATCCGATTGGACTCGCTCCGGGCATGATGGCATGGGCACCAAGCTCCTCCAATCTCTGTGCCAGCACCACATCGTCCGAGGTGTATGGAAGGACGATGAACCCTTCTTCCAGTAGTTGCTCTGTTGCCCTCAATGTCTCCACCGGGTCAGGCAGCAATGTCTTGTCACATCCGATCACTTCTACCTTGACCATGTCACAAAGCCCGGATGCTTTAGCAAGCTTGGCCGTACGGACAGCTTCCTCGGCAGTCTTGGCCCCTGCCGTGTTCGGCAGCAGGTCATATCTGTTGAGGTCCAGCTTTTCGAGAAAATTCGGCTGGTCCGGTTCAAACACATTCATCCGCCGCACCGAGAATGTCAGTATTTCTGTTTCAGACACATCGATGGCTTCTTTCTGTATATCAAAGTTGGGGTATTTTCCTGTTCCCAAAAGCAAGCGTGAGTTGAATTCTTTTCCTCCAATTTTCAGCATCTCAGCCACCTCCTACAAAATTTACCAGTTCAATTTTATCCCCATCCGCCACTTTCCTTGTCGGATGGGCATCCTTGTCCAAAATTTCTCCATTGTGCTCAACAATGACAACCGGTTGGTTCGTGAAAAAATAGGAAACTACATCTGCAACGGTGTTCACATTGGCAGGTAATTGAAGCTTGTCTCCATTGATTAGCAGATTCATATTCTTACCTCCTTGTAAGGTAGTCTATCTATTCGGAACCTGTCATCCGTCTGCTTGCCTTCGATCTGGTCGGCCATCACGACTCCTGTTATCGGGGCTAATAACATCCCATTCCTATAATGACCGGTGGCAGTGAACAACCCATTGATTGAGGGATGCTCACCGAGATAGGGCAGGCCATCTCCTGTTTGCGGCCGGATTCCAGCCCATGCTTTTTCCCACTTGGCATCTTTTAATTTTGGAAGGATCTCCATGGCCGAATGCATCATTTGATGAAGGGACTCCAGTTGGACGGACTCGTCAAAAGTGCCGGGATTCTCCGTTGCACCGATGATCAGTCTCCCACCAGCTTTCGGGACGATATAGCCCGAAGACGAAAAAATGCTGGACGTGACCAGAGGATGATCGTACCGGACAGAAAAACATTCCCCTTTTACCGGGTAGGCATCCAAGGACAGGCCTGTTTTTTCGATGATTTGCCTGCTCCAGGCACCTCCTGCCACGATGACGGAATCGGCATGGAAAGTATCCATTGCCGTCTGTATACCGGAGACGCTGCCATGATTTTTTACCAGCCCAGTCACCTCTGTATGCTCCCTGAATTCTGCACCTAAAACAGCTGCCGACCGTGCCAATGCTTGGCACAAGAGCGGAGGCGAAATCTGGCCATCATCCGGCATGTACAAACCGCCTAGTGCAGTACTCGAAATTTCGGGTTCCTTTTCTTTTACCTCTGCTGCATTTAGAAATTCTGCTGTTTCTCCCTTTGCTTGCTGAAAAGCGGCGGCCGCTTCCAGCTCGGCCATTTCTTTTTCCGTATGCGCCACGCGAAGAATCCCGCTTTGGATGAGTTCTATATCCATATGGGAAAGGTCTTTCAGCTCTTCGGCCAATTCCGGGAACATGGCCCTGCTTTTCTGCGCCATAGCAAGCAATGGACTATCATCTTTGATTTCATTTTGCGCCCCCAGCATGCCAGCAGCGGCACTGGAAGCTTTTTGGCCGACCTCATTCTTTTCAACCACCAATACTCGATGCCCACGTTTGCTGAGCTGGAATGCAATCGAACAGCCGATCACTCCTGCCCCGACAACAATGGAATCATATTGTTTGTTCATCTTCAGCCACCCTTCTCAATTCCTCCTTATATGCGATAGCTTTTTCTAATGGATCTTCGGCCAATAGGATACCGGATAATACGGCAGTACCGCTTGCCCCGTTCTGTATGGTCTCGCGGGTGTTCTCCGGTGTAATGCCGCCAATCGCAATCACGGGGACGGAGGCACTTCGCACGACTTGGCGGAGACCTTCCAATCCCCTGGGTGCCAACCCGGGCTTTGATGAAGTGGGGTAGATATGGCCGAACAACAAATAGTCCGCACCATGTTCCGAAGCGGAAACAGCTTCTTTCACGGAATGGACGGAACAGCCAATCGACAAATGGCCAAAAGCATTTCGCACGGTAGATACATCAATACTGTGATGGGCCAATTGCACTCCCTTCACACCCGTGACATGTGCAACATCTATACGATGGTTGACCACGATTTTTTCTGGTGGTATCCCCATGGCCAGTAGCCATTCGATCGCTTCGACCATTTCCCGGTCAGACCAAGCTTTTTCCCGGAGATGGAAGACATCCACATAGTCATGTATTTCTTCGGCTATCGATGCTAACGTCTCCGATGACTGGCGGCCGGTCGAGATGACATGCAATTCTCCCCGCTCCATGCCATGGTCGTTTCGTTGTTCCAAAGCAGCACCTCCTCCCAAAAATCTGACCAACCAAAAAAACCACTTTCCGGCTAAGGGAAAGTGGTTGGAACGACAAAAATAGACAGTCCGTTCTTCACTTCCCTACGCCGGCCTCAACCGTATCAGGTTCAAAGAGTCCCAAAGTCCATACTTTGATCTCAGCCTTTTTGAAAGGCACCCCTAGTGAATGGCAATTATTGTATTGGTTATTTGAATTGTACCATTTGCAATTTTATTGTCAACAGTCAATCAATTTTGTTTCGTTAAAATAGGGATGAGGGCTGGCGCCTGAATGGGCGGGTGCGCGGCCCAAGTAGCACCGCCTCTCGCCTGAGTGGAGCCCCGCACGGCCTGAGCTCCAGTTCCTGTAGAACTTTAATAGAATTCCTTATAGAAATAAAAAGGAATATGTCGTTATTTCCCGGGAAATGAGGAAACGTATATTTTCCTCTCCTCCTCACATAAAAACACCCTATACAGCAGGCATCCCCATGCCTCCTCTATAGGGTGTTTCCCAGTTAAACATGCTCTTCTTTCAAATACCACTTCGCCGCATTTTTGTATAACACCTGCTCCGCCTGCTTTTCGCCAAGGGCCTCGATGATCAGGTCGACATCAGATGGGCTGAAGGGCCTTTTTGCCCTGGTGGACGGCAAATCCGTCCCGAACATCAATGCCTCGGGGTTGATGGCGTGGATCTCTTTGATGGCTTCTCGCGGGTCGAAGTCAATTCGGCCAAACCCTGTCGCTTTCACTTTCCCCCCTTTATCCACCAAGGATAGAAGCGTTGGAAAACCGGCCTTGGATAAACCTAGATGGTCGATGGACACGGCGGGGAGTTTCTCGATCATCGACCGGAGTGGTGGCAGTTGCCTGGAATCGATATATAATTCGACATGCCATCCCGCCAATGCATGGACCCTTTGAGCAAATCTCTCCACTTGTGAAAGATCCTCCGAACCGCCCCGGCGGATGTTGAATCGAAGACCACGGATGCCCAGCTTGTCCAACCGGATGATTTCCTCATCCGATGTTTCAACAGGCAGCTGGGTTACCCCGACAAATTGGCGGCCTAGTTTTTGCAGGGAATCGATCAAGTAAGACTGGTCAAAACCTTGAAAGGAGCCGGATACAATGGCTCCTCCCGCCACATTCAAATCCTCTGCATGCTGAAGATAGTCTTGGCAAGTGAAATAGTCGGGCAGATAGCCCTGATTGGATTGTAATGGAAACCTCGGGTCTATGATATGCAGGTGTGCATCAAATAGTTTCACCTTCCCTCCCCCTTTTTGGATCATTTTCTGCCGTGAAGCCCGAAATGATGGAAGTGATGATATGCAAGGAGTCCCATTCCCCCTCGGAAATGCCGATGATCGGATAGGTTTTCGGGAAGAGCTTCTCCTTTATTTCCATAGCAGATTGGCCCTGACGATGAAGACTCTTCACTTCTTCACTAAGATCCTCTAAATACATCAGTTTCTTCTGCAGCATCTCTTTCCCATTTTCTATGTATCCAGCATGGCAGCAATAAATCGGTCCGAAATCGAACCGCAGCAATGTTCGAATGGAGTCCATGATCACTGGGATCGACTCGGTATTCATGATCACCTTCGTCTTCGGGCTGACGTACAAGTCACCGGTAAATAATCTGCCTGTCTCTTCATCCAAAAGGGATATATGGTCATTCGCATGGCCAGGTGTATAGATCACCTTCCACTCATGGTTCCTGGATGAAATGGTGGCGCCCAAGGGGGAAGGTCTAAACGGCTGGCGAATCCCCCATGCCATTTGCCGGTACTTTGGGTAATTGCATCCCTCTTCACATGTACGGATTCCCTTTTCATGGACATGAATGGGGACCTCCTGATTCGCTTGAATCCATGCGGCCGTACCCGTATGGTCCTCATGGCTGTGGGTTAATACGACTTGGTCGAACACGTTATTTTCATAGAAAGGAATCAGTTCTGATTCAAGACAAGGTGCACTAGTGTCGATCAGCAGTCCGTCTGTCATAAAGCAATAGATTTTCCCATTATTCCGGCCGGATCGTTCGATCGTACCCTCGATACATGTGACATTCTCCCGCTCATATGCTTCGATCATTCTCCCGTCCCTCCCCCTTTGTAAACTCTCAGGCACCCCCATCTTCCATTGAAAACCTGCAGCCATCCTCTTATATATCGACTGCGTTTCCTACGGGGTGGCCACGAGCCCTCCTCATCCGTTTAACGCTACTCCCTTTGAAATCTATTTTGCAGTAACTCTCATTGTTCCTGATTTCAATGAATGGCATCTTCCATTACTAATTCCACACTGTTTTCCAAATTCCTGCTAGCCGGCTCGATACTATACTATGTACTTCACCTTCCTCCCATTGCAACAGTCCTAACTTCCTTTCTTAGCCTTTCCTTTCTTGCGGATTTTCCCGACAACCAGGATCAGCAATGGCAGCATAGTTCCAATGGAAAAGGTATAGAACACGGCGGTGTAGGAGACGAAATCTTGATAGTAAACGATGTTCGGATAAAGGATGAGGCCCATAATGATGAAAATCAAGGAAAGTGGCATGGAAAGGCTGTTTGGGTTTTTCAACTTGAAAAAATGGCTCATCCCCAATGACAGCACATAGAAATTGATGGATATCTTAAAAAAGATCGTGAAGAACCAGGCGATGGCCACCAGGATTTCCACACGCTCCAGGAAATTTGCCAGGCTGATTTTTTTGCCGAGAATATACGTCGGGTACACTTGGCGTCCGGTAAAGTCAGGCCCCAGGACGAGCAGGCACATGAAGGTAATGAGAACCAAAAGGACGGAAGCGGCAGCGAGTCCGATATAAAAGCCCTTTTTCGCCTCTTTGAACTTATTCACATACGGAATGATCGCCAAAAATACAAACAGCTGCAGATAGGGAATCCCCAGTGTGGGAATAACCGCACCAAATGATGCTGCCGGTTTTTCCTGAAGAATGGGCTGGATGTTGGTGATTTCCGCTTCCGGTGACACCAACAGTATCAATAAGACCAACGAAATTACTGCGTATGGAAAGAAGATTTCACAGGTCCGTCCAATCACCTCCAAGCCGAGCTTGATGGCGACCATGCTGGTGAAGACGAAGATCAGCATGATGAACGGGACAGGTGTGGCCACCATAATCTGTGTGCTGATGAAATCACCGATCTGCCGCAGATTCGTGGAGGTAAGGAATAATAAATAGGTGAGGATCAGCAAGGAAACAACCCTGCCAGCCCATTTGCCCAGCACAAATTCCGCCAGTTCAAATAGATTCTTCTCCGGCTGCAAGGAACTCACTCGATTCAGAAAGAAGATGATCCCCATGCCGATGATGCTTGCTGTGATGACCGTGACCCAGGCATTCCCACCTGCAAAGCTGGCTGTGAGTGCCGGGTGGACAATGATACTGGTTCCAAGCGAATACATGAAGACCAGCAGTGTGAATTGACGTGCACTGATTTTCCCTTTTTCCAATACTCCCTACCTCCAATCCTTGGCATGCCCTCTGCTCATCTTAGCGATCCAGAAAACTGCGCAGGGATTCTGCCGCCGGCTGATAGATGAATTTTATCCCTTCCGTCGGGTTCGGCATCGGCACCTCAAAATTGTAGAGCAGCGCAAAGGTGATGGCCAGCAGCGAAAAAATGATATGCAGCTTGCCATCTCTCTTCAATGGCGTATTCTTTTTCAACTGCTTATAATCTATTCGAAAGAAGATCCCTGCCGTAAGGATAAGCAAAATAGCCTGCAACATCATTGATCCTCCTGCTTGATTTTTTCATTAATTTCCTTGAGGAACGACTCGTTGGTGGTGCCTGTCTTCTTGATTTGGAACTCCACCTCAAGCTCCACTTCCAATTCATTGGCGAATATCTCTCCCCAGTCATCCTCCACCTTTTTCCAATAATCCAAGTTCGCACGGCGGATAACCTCTCCGAAGCCGAAGACATCTGTTCCCAATCCCCTTATCTCATCCACACTTTTCTTCCATTTCTTTTGTAGAGATTCCTCAAAACCCTTTTCCAGTTCGTTTATTTTTTTCGGGTCCCTTAAATTGATCACACAGGCGACATCGGCAATATCCGCTTCTTCCGTCACTTTCACCTTGATTTTAGGTTGGTCCCCTTCCACGGTCCCTGTTATTTCTGGATTGATTTCAAAAACCTCTGCGGTGATCTTTCCGTCCTCCCCACATGGTACCCAGGTTACCGTGTTTGTCACTTTACTATTCAAGATGTTCACCGTCTGACTTTGTTCTTCATTCATCCAGCCGATCAGCCGGTCGTTCTGGAAGATGCCCATGCCTTTTGCTTCCAGCATGGTAATCGAATCGATTCTTTCCACATTATCAAGATTTGTCCCAACGTCCGGATCACCACTTATTACGATTCCCGTTATATTAGCCTCTTTTCCTGTAGAGGACATGGAAGCGATCAATTCATCGATGCTGGTGGACCCGACAGAGGCCCATGATCTCTCGGTCGTTTCCAGCATTCCCGCCATTTTGTCGGCAGGTATCTGTTCCAGCGGGGTCATGACTTTCAATAGATTTTCCGCGGTGTTTTCCCTTGCGACAGCGAAGTAAAAGTCGGTTCGCATGTCATGATCCCTCGACAGGAAATCCAACACATCAGAAACCCCTTCCCTGGCTATTTCCTCCCCAAAAACGACCATGCGCAAATGAGCCAAATACAGTCTTCTCGGGGAAACCGTCGTCAATTTCCGAATGGCTTCAAAAAGTGTATCCCCTGTCATGGTATAGATGGAGACTGCTGTACGGGTCGTCACGGTTTCCCCGGCAACTTCCCCCGGATTCAGAATTTGGGCGGTCACAGTATACTGTCCATCCTGCTTGTCGATCCCCAATGCTGTCGTAATCGAAAGATCCGTCAGTTCCCGGGCATCCCAGCATCCGGGTAATAGTAAGGCTAAACTGGTAATCATGACTAACACTATTCGCTTGAACCGCATCATCCTTCACCATCACTTTTGTTCAGGCTGGGCTTTTTGTACATTCTCCCGCTTGATATTTTTTTGGCTCACTAAACGTGGCCTCGTATTCAGACTCCATAATGGAAGACGGAATACCGTATCTTTTTGATCACCTGGGATCAGCGGCGCCATCGGAGTGAGATAAGGGACTCCGAAAGAACGCAAGCTAGCCAGATGCATGACCATCAACAACAGGCCTAAGATGATGCCGACAAGGCCGAACATGGCAGCCGCAGTCATAAAGGCAAATCGCAGCAATCGGATGGAAACCGATAAATTGTGGCTAGGAAACACGAAACTGCTGATGGCGGTCAAGGAAACGACAATGACCATGGCAGCAGAAACAATCCCGGCTTCCACGGCAGCTTGCCCCAAAACCAAAGCACCCACGATGGAAATAGCCGAGCCCACTGCCCTCGGCATTCTTGTTCCGGCCTCACGCAAAATTTCAAACACCAATTCCATCAACAGTGCTTCCACATAGGCAGGAAACGGGACTCCCTCCCGCTGTGCCGCCAAACTGGTCAACAGCTGGCTGGGAATCATCTCCTGGTGGAACGTGGTGAGGGCAATATATAGCGAAGGTGTCAACAGGGCCAGGAAAAAGCAGACAAAACGCAGAATCCGCAAAAATGTTCCAATGTCGGACCGTTGATAATAGTCCTCGCTGGATTGGAAGAATTGGATGAACAATGCTGGGACCAACAACGCGAATGGCGTGCCATCCACCAGGATCGCCACCCTTCCTTCCAATAGCCCCGCCGCTACACCATCCGGCCTTTCTGTGTTATAAATGGTCGGAAATGGAGAATACGTCTCATCCTGGATATATTCCTCGATGAAGCCACTTTCCAAAATGGCATCGACATCGATATCATTCAGCCGCTTTTTTACCTCCCGGACAATATCCTCATTGACAATGCCATTCACATAACAGATGGAGACATCGGTATGGGACTGTTTGCCGATCACCTTGTTTTCAATCCAGAGGTTCGGGTCCTTGATCCTCCTGCGTATAAGCGAGGTATTGACCCGCAGTGTTTCCGTAAAACTTTCTTTCGGCCCACGGATGACAGTGGTTGACGTGGACTCTTCCACCCCGCGTTTCTCATATCCCTTGGAACCGATGCATAAGGCCTTCGCATAACCATCCAGCAAGATCACCGAATCACCGGCCAACAGGAAATCAAACAGGTATTTATAATCTTCCGCTTCCTCCACTTCACTGTTTGCCAGCGATTGATCCTTGATCACTTGAAAAAAATCATTGGAAGATCCGCTGGACGACTGCTGACCTTGCTGTCCCGCCTTCTGCAGCTTTTTCGACTTTTTCAGCAGTTTATTTTGTTGGCCATCTTGCTGCTGCGCCGGATCAACCGCCTGCTTGCCAGAGGAGCCCGGCTGTTTATTGTCCTTCCCCTCCTCCCCCAGATCTGCAATCCGTACATCGATCATGAGAGTTTCCGTAATGAAGTTTTGGACGAATTTTTTATCCGCCAACCCATCCATGTAAAGCAATGCAGCATTCACGGGGGATTTCGTGCCGACTTTGAACTTCCGTGTCACCAGGTCCGAACTCTTGCCAAGCATGTTTTTGACCGTTGTCACCGTTTCGTCGACATTGGAGGCTAGCGGCTTCGCCAATTGATCGGAATTTTGACCTTGTTGACCGGATTTGTTTGTCGTTTTCGATGTACTATTCGTCTCTTTCTTCATATCCCATAACCCCTACAGACCAAGTTAATGGTATGTTTCCCAAATCAGTGGCAACTATGTAAAAGTTTGGGTATACCTGTCACCAATATCATAGTCTGAACCATGTTGGGCATAGTAAAAGCAACAACCTGAAAGTTGAGAGGACTGAGGATTTATGGAAACCGAACACAATATCCGTCTGACATCACCAGAAATCGCTTCCTTATGGACGACCTATATGAATAACAGTATGTCTTCCTGTATGCTGAAGTATTTCATAGAAAAAACACAGGACACAGACATCCTCCCGATATTGGAGCACGCTTTGGAAATTGCTGAAGAGATAATGGAAGACATTAAAGCCATCTATGAAAAAGAGAACCATGCCATCCCTGTCGCTTTCAATGAGAGTGAGGATGTCAATTTTCAAGCCCCTGCACTCTATTCGGACAGCTTCCATTTAAGGTTTGTCCATAATATGGCAAGGCATGGGATGACTTCGTATGGTGCTTCTTTCGCCGGGTCAACACGTTCGGATGTAAGAGAACTCAACTCTAAGGCGATCGACCTGACAAGGAAGTTATATAATGAATCGTTGCAGGTTTCGTTAGAGAAAGGGCTGTATAGTAGAGCAGCTTCGATCCCGATCCCAGACAAAGTGGAGTTTGTGGAAAAACAAGGCTATTTGACCGGATGGTTCGGTGAAAGACGCCCGATGAACTCGATCGAAATCATGCATTTTTATAATAATATGGAACGGAATGCAGTGGGGAAAGCATTATTGTTAGGGTTTGCCCAAACAAGCAGTTCAAAAGAGGTCAGCAACTATATGGTCAGAGGCGCACACATCGCCAATAAAGTTATAGAGATGTTGGCAGGTATATTGGCGGAAGAGAACTTATCACAGTCACCGACATTGGATTCAGAAGTGCTCCACTCGACCACCCAACCGTTTTCAGATAAATTGATGATGTTCCAGGTATCCATGTTAATTGGCTTGTCCGTGGGCTATTACGGGGTAGCTCTGGGAACCGTTGCCAGGCGTGACTTGGGATCAAAGTTCGTCCGTATTACCATGGAAGCTGTTCAATATGCAGAAGATGGAGCGAACATCATGATCAATCATGGCTGGATGGAAAAACCTCCTGCTTCGATTGATAATATAGAGATAGCTAAGAGGAAGTAGGATGCTGGTGTGGAGCCCGAGTGGCGGGGGCTGTGGCACGAGTTGGGGGTGGCGCTGCGAAATATACTTCGCTTTCCACGGGCGGCTGCTGAGCCTCCGAATGCTATCGCACTTCGGGGTCTCATCTAGGCCTTTCCTTCCGTTGGAGTCTGCGTATATTTCCTCCGCTACTGAAATTGATTTTTTCACCAACCGTTCCTTTCGTTGGTTGACAAAAAGTTAAACAAGGTGAACCCTCAAGATTCAGCTGAGAGTTCACCTTGTTTATAACTGTAAAACAGATGAGGTTTTTCCTCAATAATGCACGGCGTTCCCTGCTCCGCCTGTTACTGAGATGACGTCGCCGGTGATGGATACAGACAAGGGAGACGCGAGGAATGCCACGACGTCTGCGATTTCCTCTGCTTTCACCAACCGTCCGATGGCATTGCCCCTCGCCATTTTTTCCAATTTATCCTCATCGGGGAAACGGTCTTTCGTTGTTTCCGTTTCCGTGATGCCCGGATAGACGGCATTGGCGGTGATTCCGTGCTTGCCCAGTTCATCGGATACAGATTTGGTCAAATGGACGACCGATACATTGCGTGCCCCGGCGCTCATGCTTCCGGCATTCCTGGCTGCCATGCCGCTCACATTGATGATTCGCCCCCACTGTTTATCCTTCATATAGGGACTTGCCGCGCGGATGCAGCGGAAATAGCCCATGAATTTCTCCTCAAAGTCTTTGAGAATCAACTCATCCCGCACATTGTGAAAATCCTCCGGCTCCCTTCCGCTTACGCGCGCTCCATTGTTGATCAGAATATCAATCCCGCCCATCACATTCGCAGCTTCCTCTACCAAATTGGCGATGGAATCAGGGTCCCCCATATCGGCAGTGACTGGATAAATGTTTCTGCCAGTCTCCTTCGCCAGTTCTTCCGCCGTTTCCCTGATCGACTCTTCATTCCGTGAACAAATCGTACAATCCGCCCCTTCCATCGCTAGCGTCCGGGCAATCGCCTTGCCGATCCCCCTGCTTCCTCCGGTGATGAGTGCTCTTTTTCCTTCCAATTGCAAATCCAAATGGAAAACCTCCCTATGTATGCTTATATATAGGTTCAACAGAGGATGCGCATATACCTTTTGGACGGGTGAAATTGTATGGGGCGCTGACCTGTGGCCCGAGTGATGGGGCTGGCGACCGAGTAGAGCGTTCCGGGGCCCGAGTGGCAGGCGCTGACGCCCGAGTTGAGCATGACACGGCCCGAGTGGCGGGGAGCGGCGCCCGAGTGGAGCATGACACGGCCCGAGTGGCAGGTGCTGACGCCCAAGTAGAGCGTGCCGTGGCCCGAGCGACAGCGGCTGACGCCCAAGTGGAGCATGCCGCGGCACGAGCGGGCTGGGGCTCAAGTGGAGCATGCTACGGCCCGAGTAGCAGCGGCTGGGGCCCAAGTGGAACATGCCGCGGCCCGAGTGGCAGGAGCTGACGCCCAAGTAGAGCGTGCCGTGGCCCGAGCGACAGCGGCTGATGGCCCGAGCAAGTGGGCACGTGGCTCTAGTGAGTGCTGCTCCGCAAACTAAAAACAGCTCTCCCGATTCGAGCCGGGAGAGCTGTGCTCAATAAATCTATTAATCCATAATGGCGACGAGTCTTCCTGTGACTTCGTGGCGTTCCAATTTGAGAATGCCTTCCCAAATCTCATCAAATGTGATTTCAGTAATCGTAGGATCTATATCACCAGAAGCCATCAGCTTATACACTTCTGCAATGTCATGGCCATCTCCGCCGACACTGCCTTTCAGTGTCGCAGCTTTCAGGATGAGCGGATCGGTATTGATGGTTGATTCCAGTTTACCCATACCGACCAGAACGACCGTCCCGCCTGGAGCAATGACGTCAATAGCTCCTGAAGTAGTCGTGCCGAACCCGGCATAGTCGACAATCAAATCAGGCGCAATATCCGCCAGTTCCTTCACATCTTCAAACACTTCCTTGACCCCAAGCTCCTTGGCCAGTTCACGGGCTTTCGGACTGACGTCTACCGCATAGACATCGATGCCTTGCACCACCGCTGCACGTGCTGCGATTTGACCAAGACCACCGATACCGATCACACCGACCTTCATACCTGGCTTAGCACCACCAGTTTGGAACATGGCATGGTAAGAAGTCATTCCGGCATCTGTACCGGCAGCTGCCTGGGCAAAAGTGATTCCCTCCGGCATTGGAACCAAATCGACTGCAGGTGCTGAAACCAGGTCTGCATAACCGCCATCATAACCGTAGCCAGGGCCCATGCCAACCTTACTTACCGGGCAGACTCCCACACGGTCGCCTACTTTGTAATCAGTGACACCTGGGCCAACTTCTTTAATGACACCAGCCACTTCATGTCCCATAATAATCGGCGTATGCTCGATGATATTCAGCCATTTCTCATCTCGTAATGCCCCAACGTCCGAGTGGCACAACCCAGCAGCCTTCACTTCTATCAAAACCCGACCCTCCGTTGCCTGTGGATCCGGTTTTTCAACCAGTTTCAAAGGTTCATTTGTTGTTGTGAATTCCCAACCTCTCATGTCCGATCCCTCACTTCTAGTATTTGTTAGTCAAAGATGCTTACACTTCTATTTTAAATTAGTGCTAATTTACTAGTCAATTTTGTCGGTATGGGAAATAAGAATTTTATCACAAATGTGAAAGCATTGTGAAATAGTGAATATATGCGTGATGGAGTGGACAATCCCTGATGACCTGCGCAAAGACAAAAAGGTGGCATATTCCACGTCCGGCTGACATTATTTATTATGTGACCAATAATTCAACAAGCGGGTGAGAACAATGGGTAAACAGCGTGGGCAAGAGGCCCTCACAAAAATCAAGAACTCGAATGTCCGAATGACACCCCAGCGTGTCGCCGTTCTCGAAGCATTGCTGAATTCGAAGAGTCATCCGACAGCCGACCAAATCTATCAACAGGTCGGAAAGCGATTCCCGACGATCAGTCCGGCAACCGTCTACAACAACCTGCATACCCTTTGCGAAAGCGGGCTGGCTCAGGAGTTGACATTCGGCAATCACTCCAGCAGGTATGATGGCGATCCTTCCGAGCACTATCATGTGATTTGCACGGACTGCGGCAGCATCGTCGACCTGCATTACCCCTTGTTAAAAGAGATGGAGGCTTTGGCTGAGCAGACGACCGGCTTTCATATCAGCCACCATTGCCTGGAGATATACGGGGTATGCGCTGAGTGTGAGGCGGAACGGGGGAAAGCCTGAGACCATGAAGGTTTCAGGCTTTTTCTCATCATTTTCACCGCTGATACAAAATCGTCTGCGCGACCCCGATAAAGTACTCCGATTCCACAATGATATGGTTCAGCACCACTTGGGCTGTCTGGTTATTGCGGATCGGTTCGCTATCGGTCATGAGCGAACGGCACAATTCGATAAATGTATCACTCTGCTGCAAACAGAACGTCACCAGCTGCATGATATCCTGGTGGAGCGCCGGGGAGACTTGTCCACCGGTACGGTTCACTGTTTCGATGTACCGGACGACCCGCTGATGAGTCTTCTGGAATTCCCTTTCCCACTCCTTCAGCGCATTCACATAGCGCTGCTCGAGATTCCCGACAAGTTCCCGGATGACAACGGTATGCTCCTCTTCCTGATGCTTCCAAAATTCTGCCTCATCCAGCACACGCAGCGGCATCTGACTGCCATAATAAAATTGCATCCCTTCCACCCTCCATCCTATTTACTCCACTTTCATCTATATGATGGAGGACAGGTTTCAGAACGAAAAAAAGACATTCCCTTGCCGCATGAGAATGTCTTTTACTGATCTACTTTTCAGTCCCATGTATAATCTCTGAAATAATGGTACCAATCTCCATTTTTAAAATAGACTTTGATGCATTTTTCCCGGTTATCCCATTTAATTTTCTTGATTTGGTTGATTTCGTATAACTTCCTTCTTTCCTTTTCTATGCTTTCCAAATGTTTGGGATACGTCTGATCAAACACTCTTTTCTGCAGATCGGTCAATCTGTCATAGCCTTTCATCCTCATTTCCTTGGCTTTCGCATAAATAGTGGAGCGTGGAACACCGGTCATTTTCGTTATATCGTTGACAGTCAATCCATTATCATCACGGTTGAAATGCAGCTTCAGTGCCCATTTAACATCTTTTTCGCTTTTTCCTTTGCGTCCCATGTGTTTCCCTTGTCGCTTCGCACGTTCCCGGCCTTCCTTCGTGCGTTCCATGAGTAAATCCCGTTCAAATTCCACAATATCGCCAAGCATAGGGAACATCTTTTTTCCGGAAGGGGAGGAAAAATCTATTTGTTCTTTAATGAATGCCAAACCGATATCACGTTCTTGCAGACTTTGTGCTATTTCATGCAGCTCAAATGTACTCCTGGCCAGACAGTCGAATTTATATACCACTAATTTATCCCCAGGCCGTACATACTCCAGCGCACGTTCTAATTCTGGCCGGCGCGACTTTTTGATGGTTGTTTTATCCTTGAATATCATATCGCACCCATATTCTTTTAACTTCTCCATTTGGAGCTCCAGGTCTTGTTCGGTTGGACTGATCCTTGCATAGCCGATGGTCTCCACATCTTGCCTCCTGTATCTAAAAGTCTAATATCTTTTGTACATTGTAGTCGAACTCCTGGGCAAAAACAATAATAAATTTATAAACGTTTTGAACGTATAGTGAACCTTCATATAACCCCTTATAGAAAGTTTGACTGTCTATATCTAACGATAAAAAAACCATCCATTTTGAGACAAAATGGATGGTCTACTTATAAATGTAACGATCTCTTCTCTTACGAGGAAACATACACCCCGCGCAGGCCAGGATACAGCTGCAAATACCGTTCATATTTCTCCTCATACAGCCGTACATGCTCTTCCTCTGGCTCATAAACCATGCTATCCTCATTGCTCATGAATTTATCACAAAAATCATGATAACCATCTGCCCAGCCAAGCTTGATGAACGCTGAAGAGGCTGCTCCCAATGCTGCCATATATTCACTTTCTTCCCTGACGCTCAAAGGCCTTCCCAGACAATCAGCGAGGATCTGACACCACGTCCTGCTCTTGGTGCCCCCTCCAATCACCGTTATACTGCCCGTGGTGGATTCGTTTAGTGAATCGACTACTTGCTTGAAGGAAAAACAAATGCCTTCCATGACCGCCCGGGCAAAATCAGCCGGCCCTGTTTTCGGATGGACGCCCCAGAAAGCCCCTTTCGCATCCGGATCGTTCACCGGGCATCTTTCTCCTTGGAGATAGGGCAGGAAAAGCAACCCATTGGCTCCGGCCGGAGAGCTTTCCACCATCTCCTCAAATCCTGCATAGCTGTCCGCCTCTTTTCCGGCAAATGTCTGCATGCCCCACTGGTGGACATTGCCGACATTCAACAGTGGGGCGATGGAGATGACCGCATCCTCCGGGATATGGGCCAGTTGAAAGGCACCCTCCACCTTTGCTTCCTGATCTTCGTTGCCCCGTATCATCGCCGCCCAGCCGGTCGTTCCCATATATACATATGCGTCCCCTCGACTGACGGCACCTGCCCCCATGGTCGATGCACCTGCATCCCCGCTCCCGCACAGCACGGGGGTATTTTCACGAAAACCGCTGACAAGGGAAGCCTCTCTAGAAACTTGACCGGCCACCTCTTCGGCTGAGAGAAGTTCCGGCAGCTTCCGAGCTTCTATTCCCAATGATACTATGTAATCCGTCTCCCACTGGCCAGTCTCCAGGTTCATCATGCCCGTCGTCGAACCGGTCGTCCGATCCGTCACAGCAGTGTTTGCTAGCTTATAAATGATATAGTCTTTTGCACTGAAAACATATTGATCAAACGTTTGATCTAATTCCGGATGATGCCTTTTCATCCATAACAGCTTGGCCACCGGACTGGACGCCCGAACTGTATTCCCCAGCACCTGCTGAATATCCGGGAACTTTTCGTTTATTTCCTCAGCCTCCTCACCGGCCCTTGTATCTGAATATAAAATAGCCCGGTGGGAAGCGTCGGAAATCGGAATCACATCTTCCATCTGGCCGGAGAACGTGATCATCTCTACCTGGCCAGGATCTATCTTCCACTCATTCCACCATCTTGACGTAATCCTAAGCAAACCTTCCCACCAATCCTCCGGCTCCTGCTCTACCGTCCCATCCGCTCCATAATGGGTTTCCAATTCAACAGAAGACGCGCCAGTAAAAGCCGCCTGCTCATCCAACAGCACGCCCTTCATCGATGTCGTCCCAATATCGAATACCGCCACATATCCCACACTTAATCCACCCTTCGCTTATTGAGTTCATACTATGAGTCTACCAAATATAGGAAGCTGGTGTGGGGATAGAGGATGTTGGATGTGGGCACGGCCCGAGCCGCAGGTGCTGGCGACTGAGTGAGCGACTGCACGGCCCGAGTGGCGGGGGCTGGAGCCTGGGTGAGTGACTGCACGGTCCGAGTAGCAGGTGCTGGCGCCTGGGTGAGCGACTGCGCGGCCCGAGTAGCAGGTGCTGGCGCCTGGGTGAGCGACTGCGCGGCCCGAGTGGCAGGGGCTCTCGCCTGAGTGAGCGACTGCGCGGCCCGAGCGGCAGGCGCTCTCGCCCGAGCGGCGGAGGCTGACGCCTGAGTGAGCGACTGCACGGCCCGAGCGGCAGGGGCTTACGACCGCGTCCATCGGGGGAGATAATCAAAAAAAGGGTATGGATTCTCCATAGCCCCCATACCCTTTCCTTTCTATAAAGTTACTTCTTCCAATGTCGGCAGAGCTGTCAGTGAACCGACTTTGGTGCAGACTTCTGCTCCTACCAGGTTGGCGAAGTATACTGTCTCTTGAAGAAAATCGAACGCATCAGCTAAGTTGTTGTCCGTTTTTCCTTCCAACCCGTTGGCCAACTGGTAGAGGATGGCGCCGATGAACGCATCCCCAGCTCCGGTCGAGTCTATGGACTTCACTGGTTTGCTGGGAACGAGCTTCTGTTCACGTCCATTCGATAGGAAAGCTCCCTCTTTCCCCATAGTCACGGTAACAATCCCGGCTCCAAGGCGGTGGAGTGCGCTGATTCCTTTATCTGTATCTTGTTCGCCCGTGATGATGGCCAATTCCTCTTCACTCACCTTTACAAAGTCTGCATAGGAGATGGCTTTTTTAGACCGGTCGATAAACCATTGCTTATTCCCTTTCCACAAATCCGCGCGGTAGTTCGGGTCAAAGGAAACAAATTGCTGTTGATCGTGGGCACGGTGCATCAGCTCAAAATACGTATCCTTCAACTGGCCATCCAACAGGGCGGTGGCCGAACCGAAATGGAGGACAGAAGATTCCAGTAACGTATCAACCGGCAATTCTTCCAGTCGAAGGTTTTGGTCGGCTCCCCGGTTGAATTGAAAGTCCCGTTCCCCATCCGCTTCCAAGGATACGAATGCCATCGTGGTCGGCATGCTTTCATCCTTCCAGACCATGGATGTATCCACATCATACTGTTCCAGAGTCTCAATCAGGAACGTGCCGAACGAGTCATCTCCTACCTTACCCACCATGGATGAACTGCCGCCTAATCTGGCGATCGCTGCCGCTACATTGGCGGGCGCACCTCCAGCCAGCTTTTTGAAATTGCTTCCGTCCTTCAGTTCTACACCTACATCGGTACAGAACATATCGATGAGCAGTTCACCGATGCAGCATACATTTGCTTCATTCACCATGTCATCCCTCCGTCACACTTATAAAAACTTGTCACACTAGTGGGCTCCCTGTCCCTATTCTATTTCTATTTCTTCACGACCACCAATTCATCTTTTCCCGCTGTAACAGCATCTTTTCCCTCGATGGTGATCTCACTCATATCGTCCGTATTGGTTACGATCATAGGAGTAACCGTGCTTTTCGCTTTCTCTCCCACTACTTCAAGGTCAAAGCTGATCAGGCTGTCTCCTTGTTTCACGCGGTCTCCTTCTTCTACATGGGAGATGAATCCCTCTCCATCCAGGCTGACAGTCTCCAGACCAATATGGATAAGAATCTCCGACCCATTCTCAGCCAATATGCCAACTGCATGCTTCGTCGGAAACACTTGGACGATTTTTCCATCAACCGGTGCAACGACTTCTCCGTCCGCCGGTTCCACTGCGATGCCGTCGCCCATCATCTTTTGCGCGAATACCGGGTCAGGAACATCTTCCAAGGCGACCGTCTTTCCGTTTACAGGGGCAGTCAGCGCAATGACTGTTACTTCTTCCTTCTTTTTGAATAGCTTGCCAAACATTGCTTCATCTCCTATCTAAAATTATTGCTGTTCCGCCGATTTTTCCAGCTTCCATTTCCTCGCATTCACCAGCACTCGGCCGCTTTCGGTGGAGAATGCAATCGATCCATCTTCCGGGTCATCAAAAACCCTGGAAGTGAACACCTCTTCCCCGCCATTCACAAAGATTTCCATCGAGGAAGTGTCCTTGAAGATACGGATATCCCGTAATTCTTCCACGATGCACTGCCTGCTTTCCATCGGCCCATTTCCATCTGCTCCATTTCGTTCAAACGTGAAGACATTGGAATCACTGGTATAGTGGATCCGAGTCGTCTTCCCGATTCCAATGGTGAAAGCATCGGCCTGCCAGTCAGCGATTTGCAGTTCCAGTTCCAACACATTCCCTCGGACTCCAGGCAGTTCTACCTTCCCTTCCATTACTACATCCTCGAGATGGACTTCATCTGCACGGAGATGGTGAAGTTCTTCAACCGGCCGTTGCAGCAACCTGCCATCCTGCCACACCAGTTCACGCGGAATCGTCAGCGCATGAATCCACTCATGCTTCACCGTCGGTTGGACCACCTTTTCCTCGGCATTGCCCATCCACCCAAACAGAATTCTTCTGCCTGTCGGATCGACCATAGTCTGTGGGGCGTAAAAATCGAAGCCCCGGTCCAGTTCGACGAAAGGTTTATGATCAAACGATAGATTCTTATAGTCGACCGATCCGGCGAAATAGCCAGATTGATAGATATTTTGAAAAGCGTATCCTTCCGGCGACAGTCCCTGTGGACAGGCAACCAGGATATCTTTACCGCCCAGCTGGAATAGATCAGGGCATTCCCACATGTAACCGAACTCCCCGATTCCCGGATGGCCGCTGCCGATCAAGGGGCCATGGAAACGCCAATTCTCCAGGTCTGCGGAGGTATAGATGACCGCTTCTCCTCGCAGCTCCTCTGTCTGGGCTCCCAGTACCATATACCATCGATCCTCATGATAGAAGACCTTGGGATCACGGAAATGTGCGGTATAACCCTCCGGAACATGAATGACCGGTCCTTTCTTCTCAAAATGGATCCCGTCCTCCGATATGGCCAGACATTGATAGGATTCCCGGTTATCTGCTTCATCCTTTACATTCCCTGTATAGAACACGTACAACTGGTCGTTCCAGACGACCGCACTTCCTGAATAACAGCCGTTCTTGTCATACCATTGATCAGGGGCTAATGCTGGAGGTGCCGACTCCCAATGAACCAGATCATCGGATACATAATGCCCCCAATATTTTGCTCCATGTGCCGTCTCCCATGGATTCCATTGATAGAAAACATGGTACCGCCCGTTGAAATAAACCAAGCCGTTCGGGTCGTTCAAGAGACCGACAGGCGGCATGATATGGTAATGCAGGCGGTATGGATCGCTTTCTACTAGTTCTTGGTGTTTTACTATTCTGTCATAAAGCTCGTCAGTATTTTTTATCATAAATGAAACCCCTAAGCAGGGATGGGCGGTAAAAGCTCCATCCCATTATTTAGTCTCCTTCAATTCTTTATCGGAAAATCCGAACATCCACGTAAGCGCGAACGCTACACCGATGGCAATCACATTAACCAGCAAGTACTGAAGGATTTGTCCGTCCAGGTACAGCAGGGTGCCCGGAATAACAGTGATGGCCATTCCTGTTCCTGCCAATCCCATGATGGACGCGGCGAATCCGCCGACAGCACCACCGATCAAGCCCATGAAAAATGGCTTCACATACCTCAAGTTGACACCGAAAATGGCTGGTTCCGTTATCCCTAAAAAGGCAGATAATGAGGATGGGAATGCCAGAGCTTTCAGTTTAGCTGATTTCGTTTTCATGGCAACAGCCAATGTTGCGCCGCCCTGCGCTGCTGTAGCGGCAGTGATGATCGGGTTGAATGGATTGTTCCCGAAGTTCTCAAGCAGCTGAATTTCCAGCAGGTTGAAAATATGGTGGACACCCGTGATCACAATGACTTGATGGAAAAAGCCAAGCAGCAGACCCGCCAATCCAAATGGCAGACCTAAAACAGCAATCGTCCCCTGCAGGATGAATTCTTCCACCACATGGAAAATAGGACCAATGACAAACAGTGCAGCAACAATCATGATCAGCAATGTCAAGAATGGTGTCAGAATCAAATCCAGTGCTTCTGGCACCCGTTTTCGAATGAATTTTTCCAGCTTCGCCCCGATAATTCCTGCGAAAAAGGCCGGCAAAACGGATCCTTGGTAACCAACGACCGGAATAAATCCGAAGAACATCAGCGGATCAGCACCTTCTGCCACACCCCATGCATTGGGTAAAACCGGGCTGACAAGCATCAGACCGAGTACAATACCAATGATCGGTGTGCCGCCGAACACGCGGAAAGTTGACCAGGCAACCAGTGCAGGCAAGAAAACAAAGGCCGTATCTGTCAAGATTTCCGTGAACAACAGGAAGTTGTTGGAAATGTCAGCCTCTGTCAGGCCGAACAAAGCAAGGATCTGATCCTGCATGACGAGCCCGCGCAGCCCCATGAATAAACCAGTCGCCACCAGGACAGGAATGATTGGAACAAAGACATCTCCCAAGGTACGAATGGCCCGCTGCAATTTATTCCCCTGCTGTGCCGCCTCTTCCTTCTGTTCTTCTTTTGAAACACTGTTCACCTCAAACTTTTCCACTTCCTCATAGACCCTATTAACGGTCCCCGTGCCAAAAATGACCTGGTATTGACCAGAGTTGAAGAAGGCGCCTTTCACCTTATCCAGGTTCTCCACTTTCTCCTTATCTATCTTTTCCTCATCGTAGACGATGAAGCGCATCCGGGTCGCACAGTGGGTGACAGACTTGACGTTCTCCGTACCGCCGACCCCTTCCAGCAAGTCTTTCGCTATCTTCTTATTTTCGGACATGTTTCCTCACTCCCTGTTCTTTCTTATCTTTGTGGTACCGATACCACACACCGTAAAAAGCAACGAATAAGCCCTTACATTTTCGGTATGAGAGGTGGAATCGATCCCATATTATATAAATAAAAACCTGAAATGGATTCCATGGTACCCAAATAAGAGGGTGGAATCGATTTCAGGTTCATCATACACTATTACGAATGATTAGTCTACCATCTAAAATCACCTTTTCTTGGACGTTTTGTGAACGGATGCTGGCCATAATCTGTTTGGCAGCCTCTATTCCTGCCTGCTCATTCTGATAGTCGACGGTCGTCAATGGGGGATCGATATATTGGGACATTTCCGATGCACCGAACCCGGCAACCGCCATCTCATCCGGAATGCTCATCCCCTGCTGCTTCAGGTAACTCATAGCACCGATGGCCAGCCTGTCTGTCACCGCCAACACTGCAGTCGGCCGCTCCCCAATGCTCTCTATCATGCGCTTCATCGCCTCACGTCCAGAGTCGATATCAAAGATGCCCTGTTGCATCCATTCCTTTTCGACCGGTAATTTCCGGCTTTCCATTTCATCCAGGTATCCCCGTTTCCGCTCATGCCCCACAGCACGATCGGTTTCGTCCACGCCGATGAAGCCAATTTTCTCGTGGCCCTCATCAATGAGGAAAGAGGTCAAATCCCGTGCTGCCTGGTAATCATCATAGCTGACATACATCACTTCTTCTGACTCCTGGCCGATCATCACAAATGGAATGTTGATCGCCTTGATCTTCTCCATCAATTCCGGTTCTGTATTCGTTGCAATCAAAATAATTCCATCCACCTGCCGGACTTTCAACAAATCAAGATACTCGAACTCCTTATCCTTATCCAGGTTGGTGTTTGCAAGCAAAATTTGATAACCATGTTTGGCCAGCTCTTTCCCTACCCCTGTCACGATCCGACTGGGTGTTTCCGTCTGGATGGTCGGAAGAATCACGCCGATTACCTTGGTCTTTTTAGTACGCAGAGACTTGGCCTGTTCACTTGGTACATAACCTGTTTCCTCTATGACTTCTTCCACCCGTTTTCTGGCATCTTCACTTACATACCCAGAGTTGTTCAAGACGCGGGAAACCGTCGATCTGGAGACGTTCGCCAGTTTTGCTATATCTTTAATGGTAACCATCTTTGTTCCCCCAATGATTATAGTATCTCTTCCTAAAACACCTTATCTTCTCTTAGTTAAATGCAGTTTTAGCAGCTTGTCAACTAACTGGATCTCTATTTTCTATACCCATGGTGCGTCTGATTTCCTTTCGGGATGACGATTCTGAGCAGAAGACTGCGGACGCTTCTCAACTGTGCCATTTTTGCTGCCATCACAGCCATTTCAGCCCAGGTTGAAATACCCCTGCCGCTCATTCCTGATTCTTTGCACAAACTATTAACTCATCTTCTTATATTGCAGTTGTTTTCGTGGGAGTACCTCAGAATGCAAATGGCCGCACAGTGTCTAATACCATACGGCCATAAGTCTTACTGTTTCCGGTTATACAGATTCCCCTATAGAACAGTCATCCATTAATAAATAGTTGCATTACCTTTTATCAAATGAAGAGAGAAAGCCTGAAAGTCCTACAGATTTATCTTTACAGAGACTTGGAAACCCGAGTTTCTTCTAATCTTACTCTGGAAATCTTCGCCACACTTTTTATTCTTTTGTCACTCGTATACCATCGAAGTAGCTATTCGGATTTCCCCAAGAATATAGAGCTACCGTACCAGTCGAATGGGAATCATCCATAATGGGCCCTCCAAATATATCGATTCCGTCCTTGAATGCCTGGATCTGATTGCCGCTGACCTTTATTTTCCATTCAAAATTGGCGCCTATGGTATATCCTGGATCATCCACTTGTGCCAGTGTAGTCTCCACTCCGTCAACGACTTTGAACAGCTTGATGAAATTCCTCTCCTCATCCAAATCCAGTTTATAGTAGTTATCGGGGTCCTGATAGCGGAACATAAGACCAATTCCGTCATTATCTCCGGAACGTAATGTAGTGGAAAACGTATAATCTTTCCAAGAATTGATTGCCTGAGCCTTATCGTAGTATGCAAAGGTGCCCTTCCGGTTTTCCACAGCAGAAACATCCGGACCATAGATGTTGGAAGACTGTACTAGTTCCCCTCTCACTACTGACCAATCGGATGGTGCGGCAATCGACCCCTCATCCACAACTGACCAGTCTGCCATCAGCCCGCCATCCCCACATTTGAATTTGTTATTCCCACTTTTACAAAAGGATTCTTGCTCCCCATCAAAGTCCTCTTTCAAGAGATATTTGGGAGGTGTAACATCTGAGTCTGGTGTGTCTAGATCGACGTTTGTATACAGAAATTCATTTTGCCAGTCCGTTTTGTACTCATCTAAATAAGGTGAGTAGCTGGTTGCTTTCACCGTCCCTTTTTCTGGGTCGATTTCCAGAAGACGCAGAAAACCGTTTCCTCCATTTTCTTGCATCTGATAGTTAGCCAGCATTTGATAGACCTTATTTCCATAGTCTCCTACAGATACCCGACGACCTTGTCCGTCATTCAACACATGGCCACTGAGCACCATGGAGATATTCGGATGTAGCTTGACGAAGTTCTGCCACATTTCTTCCCCGTCATTAACCCCACCCGGTTCTGAAGCTACACCGTAATTATGTGGATTCCAAGCATGCCCTGAATGATGGCGCGTCTCATCAGAAAACATATAGCTATGCGTTACGACGATTACACGGTGATCGGGGTGAGAGGACACCACCTCGTTCGCCCAATCCAACACAGGATCTCTTGGTCCAAATTCCAGCGATAGTACTAACCAGTCCGTTCCTCCAGCGTGGAACGTATGATAATTATTATCATATTTGTCAGGTTCCGCCGGATAAACACCTCCAAAAGTTTCATTCTCGGAAAAATCGCTGACCGGAAAATTGGTGTTATATAAAGTCGTATCTCGTGTGTTTGCTGAACCGTTCGTCCCCATATCATGATTTCCAGGTAAAACGGTATATGGAACAACACCATCCAAAGTTCGCATCGCGTCAGAAGCAACCTCCCACTGGGGGTTGTTGTTGTTGTTTACGATGTCCCCCACATGAGTGACAAACTTGATATTCTGCTCCTCCCGATTGTCGGCAATCCACTGTGTTTGGGAGCGGAAGATATCCGGATGGTTCATTGCTAAGTTCTGGGTGTCGGGCAGGATAGCAATTTTAAAAGCTGACGAGCTGGCCTCTGCCTTTGCAAAGTTGGACCCTTGAGAAAAAAACAAACTGAAAACCATTATCATAATAAAAACGAATTTAGTTGCTTTCATCTTTACATCCTTCCTTTTAGTCGAGAGAATGGCAAAGACTATAAAACTCACGCACCCTGGGCGGGAAAATAACGCCTTTTCAAGCGAGTCGAAAACACTTCTAAAAGAATGGCGATTGCTAGAATTGCATAGGTGATGAATCCTACTTCACTTAAATCGAAATAAAATCCTGATGCCATGAAGAGTTCGAATCCAATGCCGCCCGCACCTGCTGCAGCACCCATTGCTACTGCTACCGAAAAGTTGATTTCAAACCGCAAGAATGTCCATGACAGTAAATATGTAAAAGTGGATGGAAGTACAGCATGTGTAACTATATGCCACCATTTGGAACCCGTGGCCCGTAATGCTTCAATAATCCCAGTGTCGACTTCTTCAAAAGCCTCAGAGAATGCCTTTACCAAGTAGGCAACGGAATGGAACAACATGCCAAGTATTGCCGCTTCACTTCCCAAGCCTGCTGCAATCGCAAAGATCAACACCCATAATATGGTTGGAACCGCCCGGATCAAAGCTACCATTACCCGTATCGTCTTGGAGATCCATCCTTTCGATAAATTGGTTGCCGCCAGCAAAGACAGAAAAAATGCAATAACTGCTCCGAACCCGGTCGATAAAACAGCTAGACCGAGTGTAATACCCACTTGATATAAAGCTTCACCCCAGCCAAAATGACTCAACCCAGGTTCAAAAAACATGACCTTCAAATTATAAGCCGTTTCTGTTATGGGTTGATCAAGTTCAGCCCGGTGTAGTCAAAAAATCCAAAGGACATGATGGTTAAAACAACCAGCAGAATAATCGTCCACCGCATCGTATGTTCCGCTTTGCTTCCTGATTTGATGTTGATTCGACCATTGCTTCTTCTTTTTATGTACGTTCTTGTTGGTACTACTTCCATTACAGAACCACCTTCCTGATATGGTTTGAGATAAGTTCTATAATAATGACTGCAATAACTACTCAATAAAGGAACACTTATTGCCATAAAAGAGATGACCACCAGTTCTATACCAGAGGCCATCCCTTTTTCTTTCTATTAATGAATCCCATAATCTTCAGCAAAAACCATTTCACTATCAACAACTATGTCTTTTTCGTTTTCATCCAGGCTGAACACCCGGGCACCACGCAACCGGTTATTCTCCTCTCCACCAAGTCCGTAAGCTCCAAACCCTGCACTTCCTGCATAGCCGAGCTTTATTCCATAATAATCACCCATGTATGTGTTGATATGATCATGGCCAGAGAAGACACCTTCCACGTCCCCTCTTTCCAGCATGGCTGCAAAAAGTCCGCTGTTAAATGGTCCAGTACATACACATTCGTTCTTCTCTCCTGAAATCTGATGTTTATCTACAGCTCTTTCATGACTTTCTTCCGTTCCTTGATAAGGACTCGCATACCACATGTATTCAAATTCCGGCAGTGGAATGTGCATGAACGCGAGTGAAGGTACTTTTTGCCCAGTGGTCTGCTCCAACTTTTCCGAGGTTTCCACATACCATTGCACTTGATCTTCACGAATCCAGTCCCACGTCTGGTATCCTTCAAAATCCTGGTTGGCAATTTCCTCTGGTGCATACCTTCCGCTATCAAACAACCAAACGTTAAATGCCGCCCTGTTATTCTGTGAATTCTTGATTACCAAATTGGCATTTCCAGTTCCAGTGATATCCTTCCCTTCTGGTTTATTGACATTATGCTCATAGGACATATAAATTTCCAACAGATCTTCTTCATCCAGTCCTGTCTTATCGGTATGATCTTCATCATGGTTACCAAATGTCACCGCCCATTTTACACCCCGCTCTTCCATAGGCTGGGCGATATTATCTATGGCTTGCTTTACTTCTTCGGTAGTTTCCATATCACCGTTTGTCATGTCGCCATTAAGTATCGCTAAATCAGGTTCCTTATCATCAAGGACAGTTTCCATCAATTCAACCGTACGAGGGTCAATATCCTCATCATCTTGCATATCGTTGAACTGTACGATTTTGTACTTTCCATCGGAATTAAACTGAAGCTTTTCATTTTCATTGGTTTTCCCCTGAACTGTTGAGTTGGGATTGTTACCAACAATAAGAACAGTAGCGATCATGATGGTACAGATAATTGCTGCTATAGATGTGGATGTTGCTGATTTAGGCATTGATAGGTATCCTCCTTGAACTTGACCTTAATTTCTCATCTGTTTCATTGTAGTGTTGTATGCTTTTTTTCCTGGTTCTACTTATTACCTATAATAAGTATAGGGGCCATCCAGCAGAATTTCGGTGGTAATCGGCAGATGGTCGGACGCCAATGTATCAATGACACGGCTGTTCTGTACCCCTAGATCCTCCGAAGTGAAAATGTAATCAATTCTCTTGGTCGGATTTGCTGCTGAGTAGGTATAGGCATCGTCCTGCCCACTGAAAGCATCTTTATAATGCGCATACATTGGCACCATTTCATCGCTTTCTGGAATAGCGTTCAAATCCCCCATGATTACTTGTGGGCCTTTTGACTGTTCAGCAATATCCACAACCTCTTGGATTTGGAGCTCACGTTCTTCAGGGGTCAAAGCCAAGTGCGTATTGAATACATGAACATGGTTGCCCTTCACATTAATAACTGCTTCCAGCAACCCTCGTTGTTCCGTATTTCCCAGTCTTGTAAGAGGATAGTTTTCGGAAGTCAATATAGGATATTTGCTCAATATAGCTGTCCCGTATTGCCTCCGTGGTTCTCCTTCCTCCGCGGGCTCAACATCCAAATTGGCTGCATATGTATAAAACATGTCAAGACGATCTGCTAATAATTTTGCCTGATCTTTGAAATCACTTCGAGCAGACCAGTGATGATCGACTTCCTGCAAACCGATGATATCGGCATCAGCATCCTCAATCACCTCTGCAATCCTCTCCAAATCCAGCCTATTATCTTCGCCTACAGCATGGTGCATATTGTAAGACATGACCTTTACCTTCTCCGTAGTACCCCTTGAATGATCAGCCTTTTGAGCACCAACCGCATGCGAACCCAAAAAAACCATAGCAATCAGCACAGATAGTAATAGATAGATACGTTTCATTTCCTCACTCCTTTCCTAGACTCTATTTCATAGTGTAATAGAAGTTTGTTTAAAGGATGTTGATGGATTGTAAACAGTAAATTAATTATGATCAGTTATTTTTTAAGTTTCTTAAATCAAGTTAAACATTCGGTTAACTAAATGGATGGCTGCAATTCATCAGCTATACTGAAAGAGACTTACCACTACATCTTGTCAGGGACAAAGGAAAGGGGAAATCTATCATGTTTCGTATGAGAAGAAGCAAACGCCTATGGAGTAAGTTGAAGGAGGGCAGTGCTGCTATTTTACTTGCAATGGTACTTGCTGCCCTTATACCGGGCGGGTCTGTATTGGCTAATAGTGGAGAAAAACCTAAAATTGAGTTCGGACTGGTACCAGATGCACAATATTGTGATTGTGAAGTGAACGGCACACGATATTACCGGGATTCGGTGGACAAGTTGATGGAGGCAGCCCAGACGTTCAATGAGCAAGATATTGATTTCACTGTTCAAACCGGGGACCTGATCGATCGGAATCTCTCCAGTTTTTCAACCATGCTGCCAATTTACAATATGATCGAGGCTCCGAAATATCATGTGCTTGGAAATCACGACTTCCCTGTCACAACGGACGAAGTTGTAGATTTGCTGGATATGCCCAATCAGTATTACGACTTCAAATACAAGAACTGGCGTTTTGTCGTACTTGATACCAATGACCTTAGCCTATACGCAAATCCAGAGGGCTCTGAAAAGTACAAGCAGGCTGAAGCTATGTATGATTCCCTGGTCGAAGACGGAGCGGTTAATGCCCAAACTTGGAACGGCGGTCTGGGCAATGAGCAATTATCATGGTTGCGGGAAGTCCTTAGTAAAGCAGCCAAAACGAATGAAAAAGTAGTAGTAATTGGACATAAGCCGGTTTATCCAGAAAATAATCATAATGTATGGAATGATGAAGAGGTCGTTGAAGCATTGGAAGCTTCGGGAAATGTAGTTGCCTACTTCAATGGACATAATCATGCTGGCAACTATGCCATGAAGAACGGCATTCACTATGTAACACTGCAAGGAATGGTAGAGACCAAGGACACCAACTCCTATTCCATTGTCCAAGTTTATAAGGATCGTTTAGAAATAGATGGCTATGGCAGAGAGGCAGACCGCGTGTTAAATATTGAAGATTAAAGGGATAATATAAGAAGGACACCATCCAATAGGATGAGTGTCCTTTTTCCGTTATTGCATGGTATTACAGTGGACCCATTTCTATTAAAGGTCCTCTTCTTGCTCAATATGAGGTTTATTTCCAATTGGAAATGGGTATAGGAATTTGGATAGTTATTATATAAGGGAGTGTTAGTTTCTATGGACCATCAGAATTCCCCTTTGTTAAAGAAAGGAAAACATGGAGAGCGATTACAGTTAACCTGTAGATTAACCATAGGAAACACGATTACCAGTCCAAAAACGATAAGAGAAATACTTGGTTTAAAATTACATGAAGAGGTAGGCATTAGTTTCAGAAGCCACTCCAGGAAGATGTATATCCAAAAGCTAGATCATGACAACACAGCAGATAATCGAATGATCATGGATAGCAGAGGAGGTATACGGATCCCGACAGAAATCCAACGATTCCTAAGATTGAAGAAAGGCGATAAGTTTTCCCTTTATATCATAAACAGTGAAAAAATAATGTTGAAAAAACAATAACTACATAATCACCCACAAAAAATTACAGTAACATATCCAATAAAGCCGAGAGGTGTCTCGGCTTGGGATTTCATACTATATATGATCCAATAAGTTTATTGAAAGGAATCCTTTTCAGAATCATATTCCTTCCTGGAGAGCATATCGTTGCATTCTGCTTGTAAATAATCGAGGTCAGCTTCCAACTTCACCATCTTGTCCTCTAATTCATCCAAATAGAAATCCAAATCTTTGATGACTCTTTCCATTGCCCCCAACTCGCTCTCCTTGAATTAATAACTGAACTATAAATTGTTTTTCTTGTTCAAATGGGAAGGATTTACGTGATAACCGCCCTGCTCCTATATTCCACTTCATGCGAGGGTGAAATCTTCCCTTTTCAATAATACCCTATTATTCATCCTATTAAACTAACTTTTGTGGTTCATGCAATTTCCAAACACATATTATAAATATATAAATAAGCTCCAAGTCTAATCACAATTTTTTCCGATTATTCCCCCCCCCAAACCATACCTTCGGATACCTTGTTTACGAAAGAGCCTTTAAGAGGCAGTAAATAAAAAAACCTCAGGGCTGGTACCCTGAGGCATCGTATGGATAGAGGTTTTCATGTTCCGGTTTTGAACAGGAAATTCATGTCATAGTATCTCCACATGAAGAAAAAGTATACATTCGAAAAGACTACGGAGAATTAACAATTAAAATAATTATCCACAAAAAAATAGCGACTGCCCACCCCAGCAGTCGCTTTCCACTTACTTCTTCTCCGCTCGATTCTCCATCTTCTTCATCAGAAGATCGGCCCCTTCTTCACTCAACCAGATATCCCCTACCTGGAAATTATCATCCGAGACTTTGCCTGTGACGACGCATGCCTTGTTCGGGGTGAATTTGCGGATAGCTATATAGTTATCTTCCAATAGGAATTCAACTGGATCTCTATTTTCTATACCCATGGTACGTCTGATTTCCTTCGGTATGACGATTCTGCCCAAATCGTCGACATTTCTCGTAACTCCTGTCGATCGTAACATACTAGTTAGTCTCCTTTTAAACCTGATATATATCCTCTCACCTACATAGTACGTAATTAATGGGTAGTTTGTTGGGATATTTTGGGCATATATTGGTTTCCAATTTATTCCACCTAGTTTTCTAGTGAAAAGACCGTCATCTATATTTCTATTCCACTTCTCTGTGGCTTTCAGTAATGATAGATTTACCCCGTTTATTTTTATAAATCTCTGATAACTAGGGTAAATAGTTGCAATAAAAAGATGAGCACACGCGAATGAGACAACCAAATATCTGCATAGGGTTAACTGAGGTGAAGGTGATGACAACTAAGAGTATGCTACTATGCCCTAGAGATATTATTACCTATTATCACGATGAAATTAGGAACGAAGAGCGAGCAAAAAGGATTGTCCAGGCAGAAAAGGCCCGAAAGAGTGGAAAAGTTCGACTAGCTGTTGAGGAAGTAGCAAAGGGTGAATATATATTAATTGAGAGATTCGAGTATTATTCAGCACTCTTGAAGACACAACCTGATGTACGAGTACCATGTTTTGTCTATCCAGGTACAAGTGATGTAGAACGACTTATTCACATTCTTAAAATAAGTATCCCTTTGAAAGGAACTAGCTGGCTATTTAAGAATGAACATGTCATGAAACTAATACAGAATCACGGTTTATTGGAAAGAGATATTGCTAAAAAAACATATTACAAAACGGCAATCATTAAATATTATATACTCGACACTCGTATCCCCCAGAACATTAGAGAAAGAGCACTTCAAATGAAAGCAAAGACAGTGCTTGAAGAGATTGCTAGATCAACAGTTATACCTGAAGAAGTTAAAATGATCCTATATAGTAATGCTATTATTGAGCAAGGCAATGACTTCAGATTAACAGGGAAAAAACTTGATTATATGAAGGAATTTTGTTCAGTATGTTTTTTTCCGGATACATTATTAAAAAACACATCCGATTTGGATTTGGAAAGGCTCATCAACTACCTGATATCGAAAAACTTTGAGATTAAAGAGCATATGACAAGTTTATTAGACTCATTTTTAAGCCATGACGAAACTTCTTATAGAAGCACTCAAGAAGAGTACGTAGAGATAATACATTAGTGATGGATTTTTTCATCACATCATTCTTCATTCATTTATCCTCTATCTTCTGTGTAGTGCTAACACCCACTTCCTCTCTGTTATAATCCAGTTGTTATTTTGTTAAGGGCAAACGAAAGAAAATTGAATAAGGTATCCAGGAGATCACTAAATGATTGGACAAACAAATCAGTCATTGCATTGGGGAGGAGTAAAATTAATAATAAGAGAAATATGGAGAGTATTATTTTTTCCTTTTGAGAAGATGTTCTATAGGTAAGTCTCCTTGGCATTTTCACTCTTTCATCAGTAAATGGCTTGTATAAGGGCACTCCTGAAACAGAAAATAGATCGCCGATTATATGAAACAAATACCCTAATGATAATCCGATACCAAAAAAGTTTGGGGCGATTAAGCAACTGACTATAGAGAAAATCAACCATGCAAAAAGAGAATGGGTGATTCCTCGGTGCCCATATGTACGCTTGATAACTGAGGCGACTCCAAATGACCTTCTTCCTATAAATGACTGGGGCTCATCAATGTCAGGAAGCAGACTACCAATCATAATTCCTATCACATACCCAAAAGTAAATGGAACCGCTGATACTATAGTCACCCCAGTTCCTGTTGCTAACGATGTTATAAGGTGAGTGTCATAGCGCATATTCCATAACTCCCTTTACTGTTTATAAAACTTTATGAGTGTAATTGGTTAATTATTCAAAGGCTTTTCCAAGAATACACTCAAGTAACATCTCATGACGCAAAAAAAGAGAGCATATGACAATGGATATCATCACATGCTCTCTCTTTTTTATAGTTTTATAGGATATACGTTGAGTTGAGCTCGGGCCGTGGTATTCCTCATTCAGGCGACAGCACCACCCACTCAGGCCACGCAACCGCTCACTCGGGCGACAGCACCGCCCACTCAGACCGCGCGCCTGCTCACTCGGTCGCCAACCCACGCCACTCAGGCCGCACAACCGCCCACTCGGGCGCCGCCTCCGTTAGTCAGGCTACCGCTAACACCTACTCTTCCTCCAAAAACACCTCAACCTGCTTACAGAATTCATCCGTCTTCTCAATCTGGATCCAGTGGCCGCATTTGCTGAACAGATGCATTTCAGCGTTCGGAATGGCCTGGAATGCTTTCCAGCTGTTTTCTGCCGGGATGACCTGGTCTTCTCTGCCATGCAGGGCCAGAACAGGGTGCTTGATTCCCTGCAGTTCCTCGTCGCTCAGGGCGAGCTTGTCTACTTGCTCCTGGCGAGGAGCTGGGAACATGGATGCGAAGGCATCCTGGTTTTCCTTGTCCAATGTCCCTTGGTAGCGAAGTTCAATGAGATCGGAATCCTTCTTGAACTTATCGTCATAGGAAAAGATGTCAATTAATTCCGCCATATTGTCATAGCTTGGGGTGTATCCCCATACTTTATCGAGTCCTTCTGTGATTTCGAATGGTACGCCGGCCGTACCCATCAATACGATTTTATTCAAGAGTTCCGGCTTCCTTTTGGCAAGATGCAGGGCAATTGCTCCTCCCAGGGAATTGCCGACGATGTTGATCTTTTCCAGCCCTTTCGCTTCAATCAGGCCGGAGAGTTGATCAACCCACACGTCCATTCCGTAGGCTCCTTCTTCGAGCTTTTCGGTCTGACCGAAGCCTGCCAAGTCTGGCGCGATCACGTGATAGTTCTCGGCAAAACGTGGCAGGACCAGCCGCCAGTTCGCCCAGGCGGACACTCCCGGGCCGCTTCCATGGATGAACAGGACTGATTCTCCCTGCCCTTCCTCATAATAATACGTATCAATTCCTGCAAATGTCGCTCGTTTTCCTTCAATAGTAACGCTCATGAATGATCCACCCTCCTGGTATGATGTGTATAAATGATTTACTTGTTTACCTGTTTGATGTCAGCGAGAAGCCACTGGACGGCATCCTTTATTGCCGCTTCCCCCAGCTCATGTCCAATAAGGTACGTTCGATAACGGACAGAAGCCCCCTCCGCTCGGAAGAATGCCTCATTTTTCCGTCCGATCTCCGGGGAGAAAATCTCATCATCCTCACCAGTCGACAACCATACGTTCAGATGCCCTACCGGCTGCACCGGATACCTGTCTTTCAGGAATCCGGGAACATAGCCATTCATGGAGACAATGCCACGCACGCAGTCACCGAGCACCATGGCCAATGAATTGGAAAGAATGGCCCCTTGGCTGAATCCGGCCAAATAGACCTGGTCCCGATCCACCGGGTATTCTTCCATCACCTCGTCGATGAACACCTGCAGTTTTTCCATGCTTGCATCAAACAGAGCCATATCCGGCTTACCATAATCTTCTAGATAATAGTAGGCGAACCCTTCTTCATAGGTCAGATTCCCCCTTGGCGCAACGAGGATATACTCATCCGTGACCCCGTCAAATGCCTCCATCATGTCCTTCTCGTCGTACCCGATTCCATGCAGCGCAATCAGCAGTGGGTACGTTCGATCGGCCCGGACAGATTGCGGTGTCTTTACGTCGTAGTGAAAAGTGCCTTCCAAAACAATCCCCCCTACCTCATGGAAACAGGGCATTACCGGAGATGAAGCCAGGTAATACCCTGCTTGGATGGTAAATCTACTTGGTCACCACTGGCGCCTTGATATTCGGTGTGCCGTATTGGAAGAAGTCGTCCGGCAGCTGGGAACCATACCAGATGATTCCTTTTTCCAAGTCTTCCTCTTTCCAGACGACCGGCTCCCAGTCCGGGTCGAAGATGAGGTATCCAGGGTCACCGAAGAGCTCTACCCGGTTGCCGCCCGGCTCAATCACATAGAGGAAGTATGCCTGGCTGACACCATGTTTTCCTGGTCCTGCCTCGATTTTGACATCATGCTCGTTCAGGATCTCCGAAATATCCGAGATGTGCTGCGGGAAGCCGTACCAGTAGCAGATATGATGGAGACGTCCTCTTCCGCCCAGCTGATCCTGCATCATGGCCACTTCATGCACCAGCGGGCTGACACTCATCCAGTCCGCAATATTCTTGCCGTCATTCTGCTGGATACGCTCACGTAAGTTGAAGCCGAGCTTCTCCTGCATGAAGTCACTGCTTGTTTCCAAATCCCCGGCCATCAGGTTGACGTGATCCAGACGGCGGACAGGCACCCCGCGGGTCGGACGCTTCTGCGGACGGTTGAGCAGTGGTGTCTTCATATGATCAGGCGCCTTATAATACTCGACCTCCCACAACAGCTCCATGTTATGGCCATCAGGAGTTGCAAACTGATAGGCCGCCCCTTGTCCGAGGTCATTCTCCGACCAGCCTTTTCCAAGACCAGTAGCTTCAATTGCTTTAACCCTGCGGTCCAAGGCCTGCTGGGATCTGGTCCGCCATGCCACATGCCC
Organism: Virgibacillus xinjiangensis; assembly: GCF_042643145.1. Taxonomy (NCBI): domain Bacteria; kingdom Bacillati; phylum Bacillota; class Bacilli; order Caryophanales; family Bacillaceae; genus Virgibacillus; species Virgibacillus xinjiangensis. The sequence goes on along the minus strand of NZ_JBHRSA010000042.1, from coordinate 12,310 downwards.
CAATCCTGGCTCCTTGCTTTCCGTGACTTTCAGTGTGTGATGGTAGAAATCTTCATAGGCCCTCAGGTAAGCGGACTGTCCTTCGCGTGCCGTCTCTTCCAAGCCGAGCAGTTCTTTGAAAAACCACAGCGTTTCATCCGGTTTCGGTGTCAGGATCTCCACATGTGCAAGTTGAGCTACATCCAAAATTGGTTCTGGTCTCATTATAAATTCCTCCCATATCATTTTATTATTGGTAAACAGACAAACTGGACAAGCAAATTACCACATTGGATGGCCGGGATTTCCAAGGATGGATTTCCCATATCCGACCATTGCATCTTCATAGAGATGCGTCGGGTGTGCAGCGACAGCAATCAGGTCGCGTACAAAGCGTTCCGTATGCTTCTCCCTGTACAAGGAGTTGCCGCCAAGCGTGATCAGAATCCGGGTTCCCAATTCAGCTGCTGTTCTGGCAACATAGCCTCGTCTTGCGAACAGCTCCTCACGCTCTTCCTCGTCCAACACGCGGGTGCCGTTTTCTTGATACTCATGCAATTTGTCCATATATTCGTTAGCGATCGCTTTCAGGGACTTCAACTGGATGTTGAGTTCTCCAAGCAGACGCTGGGTATTGCTGGCATCCTTCTCACTGGAATTGTTGTTGTAGACCCGGATGCGGCCCTCTGTCTTTTCCTTGAAGTCGTTGACCAGGCGTTCCAAGCCACCGATGGCAATTTGGGAAAACCCAGACAGGAAATAGATGATATACGGCACATTGAAGATTTGATAATCCTCTTCATAGTTGCCATCAGGCGCAACTGCACCTTCCACCACTCGTTTCAATGGGAAGATATAGTGCGGCGGAACGTACACATCATCCACTTTCACCGCATTACTGCCTGTCCCGCGCAGCCCGATCGGATCCCAATTCTCAATGAGCTCTACATCTTTTTTGTGGACGATGTACAGGCTCAATTCCGGCTCGGATCCATCCCTCATCTGATGGATGGCACCTAAAGCGATCCAGTCGCACCATAATACCCCACTGCAGAAATTCCAGGTTCCGCTGATGCGATAGCCCTTCCCATCCGGATCATCGGTCACTTTTCCGACAGGTGCGAAAACATCCGCCATCAGGGCGTCGCTGTTATATAATTCATCACGGCCTTCTTTTGGCAAAAATGCCGGCCATGTCTCATGAATGATGGAGAAATAAGTGATCCATGCGGCTGAAACACTGTGATATGCTACCGTCCGGATGATATCGCCGAATGTGTAGTAATCCAAATCCTGTCCACCATATGCTTTCGGACGATGCAGTTTATGGAAACCAGCTTCTTTTATCTTGTCTGCCACGATATCTGGAAGTTTTGCATCCTCATCTGCTTGTAGTGCGTATTGTTCTGCTAGTTCTCCAACCTCTTTCGCTTTTCGAAGCAATTCCTCTCGATTCGCTGTATTTTTGAGAGATTCCAACGTACCGATCGCCATGTTTATGTCCTCCTTTGTTTGTCATCACTGTCACATCTACAAGATGCCTTTTGATTGGTCAGGGTGAAAGCCTCCAATAAAATGAACCGCTTTCATTTCCGTCCTATAAAGGTGAAAACATCTTAGCGTTCCTCTCGGCTGCTGCATCTCTAGCTGTCCATGTGACGTGACTCCTTTCTCTTAACTTAACTATATGGTATCAACTAAAATAATCAGAATATAGAACCAATTCATACGGAAAAATCTCTTTTTCCTCAAAAATTTTCATAGGATACGAGTGAATGAGTGAAAGTAAAATAAACGCATCAAAAAACCAGGCGGTGCCTTCTCTTGGCGTCCACCTGGTTTCATCCTTCTATATTTCCTGTTCCTCCAATAGATCGATATCCATGTCGATGTCCAATTTTCCAAGGAACATCAAGGCTTTCAATGCTAAAAATAGTTGGTAGGTGACATCCGGGTTATTCACCCTCGTCTCCAGCACATCATTGATCCGCTGCAGGCGGTAGCGCAGACCACTGACCGAAAAATTCATGCTTCGGGCTGTCTGTTGCAGATTGCATCCATTCTTAAGGTAATAATACAGCGTCTTGGTCAATTCCATATCTTTATCCTCACGCAGCAGCTTGCCAAGGCTTTTTTCAATCATCTTATCCATCATATTGTCTTCATCCAACTGGAACAGCAGTCCTTCCACCCCAAGATGCTCATAGCTGACAATCGGACGATGTTCGCTCGCAACCTTCAGGGCTGCCAAGCTTTCCTTGTACACAGTGGACGCATCATCAAGGGAAGTGGCACTCGAACTGATACCTCCACTGAATTGGTACTGCTTGAACCGCTGCCCGCAGTAATTGATCAGCTGGCTCAGCATGTTTTCCTTCTGGGCCCAGGTTTCCAAGGTGGCATCCTGATAACAGAGGATAACAATCTGTTCGGCCTTCTGCTCGATCAGCACCTTCCTCCCATTTCCCTGTCTGCCGCTCTCAAAATAGAAATAGATTTGTTCCATGACCTTTTGGTTGCATTCGATTTTGCGCTTGATTTCCGAGGAAGCGTTTACATCCAAGGTTATAATAAAAAATGGTGTCAGTTGTTCAAACCCGAGATAATAGGCACGTTTATTCAACTCCGCATCCGTAATGGTTCCGGATAGGATCTCACCCAGGAAGTCACCACCGATTTTCTGTTTCGTATCGAGACTTGTCTTCTCATTCAATAGGACATTGCCGCATGTCAAGGCAGCCCGCTCCAAGATCATTTGATCCAGTTCCTTGAGCTGCTCCCCGTCATCAATGATCAGGCCGCAATAGCCGACCACCTGTTTCTGGACATATACAGGGGTCAGGAGTTTCCGATGGTCCTCGAACCTCACGATGGTTGTGGCATTGATTGCCTCCAAATCCGTATGGACGCGGCTGTCCTCGAGGAGCCCATCCATGCCCGCCGAGGCAACGATGTCTTTCTCATACTTGTCCACGAACATGGCCGGCTTATCGACGAGTTTATTCAGCAATTGGATGACAGAGGAAATGTCATTGCCCGAATGGATCTCACTCATCAACAATTCATGTGCCTCAAAGGCCTTTTTCAAATTATCCCTCTCCACCTTCAACTCGTCATACGTCAGCTGCAGCTCATCGATCAGGCTGTTCGGTTCATAGTACATCAATTCGGTCGCGATCTCCTCTTCCCATTCCTCTACCGTGCGGCAAATGCTCCGGCAACACCCGTCCCCTTTCGCTTCACATTTATCCTCCACCACGATGACCTGATGGCCCAGGATGGTGGAAAGGTACCCACTGGCATAGCCGGTCATCGTATGGCATACAGCATGATCGCTCTCCCCGAAGAGATTGAGATACTCCTCCGCTTCGTAAGGCTGCTTCCACGTGGCTTCCACATGCATCTTCTTGTTCTCAAAATCCGTATGATGGTTCACGACATCCACATCCAAGGTCCAGCCATGATACACATGCATCTCTGCACCAGCCATCACCAATTCCTCGGCATGCTCCCCGAAATGCTCTATCATCCTCTTCCCATCAGCAACACCGGCATGCCAGCCATAGCGAAGCAGGAATCCTTTCGTACGTTCCTGCCCAATCGTGTCCACCAGCTCTTTCCGGAGGGCCCCAATCGATTGGGACGAGATGGAGACGATCCGTTCATGCTCCCCCTTTTCATAAGCAGGGTTCGATACCTTCTTATATATACGTTCAACCTCTTTATCTTGCAATTTCATCCCCTACACCACCTCTTATCATAGTTTCCTTTTTCCATAGAAGAATACGGACTGCGTCGGGAAAAGAGATGGAACAATGAATCAGATGATGGTTCAAAAACCGACCATCTCCCTTTCCATGTATGGACTCTTTGCCTGAGAATCTATCACAAAAAACATGTCTACTAGTCAGTTTATGGGTAATTTTCAGAAATATCAATAGCCAGTTTGTGCTAATCAGAGAGGGGATTAGAGGGATTTTTAGGCGGGAGTGTGTGGAGGTAGTGAGATACGATAGTGTATAAAGCAAAAGAGCCTGAATCCTAGGTGGTTTCAAGCTCTTAATTAAATAAGTATTCTAGTAACCCTATCTGTTCAACAGAATAAAATTTGTAAAACTCCATCAACTCCAAGTCCTTACTTAAACGTAGCGGATGAAAAGGATGGCTGTCTCTGTTTTTATCAATACATTTAGGTTCATAACCCTTCAATCTCTCCATGACGCACTGGTTCCTCTGAAGATAATGCCCATGATCCACTCTCCAGGCGTACACAATCTGATCGGCAGCTTCAGCAACGGCATCAATTACTTCATCATTTCTATTGCTCTTTTGTAGTGGCACTTTCTTGAATTAAAAGATCCAACTTTGACATAGATATACTTGGATAAAACCAATCATATATTAATTGTCCAGTTCCTTTTTTAACTTGTAATTTAATATTCTGTGCATGTTGCTTTGTTCCTTTTCCTCTTAATATGCAATATAAAACGTCATCCTGATCCATTTGTTGCATTCTCTTTAAAATGATCTCTGCGGAATTCACTGCAGGATACGAATTATCAAAATCTAATAATGTTATAGATTTTATCAACCCTGTATCTATTAACCTTATTAATAAGTCACGTTCCATTTTTGGTATGTCATTTATGCTTCTAATAGATGGTCCCCACATGGAACCGTGATCTCCAGTTCCCGAGCATGGAACTGGAAAACTTGGTTTTACAAGTTTAGACTTTAGTAATTTCAACTTTATTACCGGAGAGTTTTTAAATTTACTTACTTCGTTAATTACATCTATCTCTTCTTTTTGATTAGCATCATTGATTATCCTAAACGTTTTTTGGTTAAGGATTGTATTATAAGTTGACTTTAAACATGAGGAAAAAAATTGCCCCTTAAATTCCAACCCCACCATATCAATCCAGTTTAAGTAGAGTTCTGTATTGTGCAAATTTAAATCTTCATTTATCGTTTTTGTATCAATTGAGACTTCAAATGAATTATCTCCAAATTTATGTATCGTTTTCATCATTTTAGGGAGTTTTCTGATAAAGTAATCCTTAGCAAGTTTCACAAGGGACTTATAAGCTTGGTCATGGATAGTATGCTGTTGATATATACTTATAGGTACAGATTCAAAATATAAACTAAAAAGATCTTTACTAACAGCAATTTTATAATTTTCTTTTTCAATACTATCTATCATCTTTGTTAAATTATTGACAAATGCCTTAAATTCTTCTTTATTTTCATCCTCATTTATTTTTTTATCATCATAAGGCGAGAAACAAAAACAAGTCGGTTCAACTAAAATTGGATGACTCGTTTTATTCATGTAAATCATCCCTTTCGAAAGCGGCTAACATAATTTTCTCCAATTGTTTCTCAGTTTCGTCAAAAAAACCTTCTGGATAGTAATCGATTGAACCATAATTATCAATTTGTACCTTTGTAAAATGTGCTGAATCTCCCTCATCTTTTTCGCAGAAATAGATCTTTAAATCATCATTATATCTAATTTTCCCTTTTGCAATATGCAATCGCATTCTATTTATTAAATATTCACTATGGGTTTCTGCGATTACTTGTTTGCCTAACATTTGTAAGGATACAAAAAAATCACCTAGTCTACTTTGAACATAAGGATGAAGGTGTAATTCGGGCTGTTCGAAGAGTAAAATTGTGTTAGTCTCTCTGGATGACAACCCTAAAACTATTATTGGTAATACTTGACTAACCCCGACTCCCACGTTAGTTAAATCAGAATTACTTCTTCCATCCACATTTGCCTGAAGGGATAAACCTAATTTCCCTACACTATTAACACTTACTTCATGTGCTACACCTATATAAGCTAGCCACTCTTTTACCGCTTCACCTAAGGTTGTGACTTCGGGAATTAGTTGATTTAAATTAAACTCTTCCCCATTCTTAGGAGGGAGAATAGCAGTGATTTCTCTTTTTGAATAATGCTTTAAAACAAAAGCTACATTTTCTCCTCTTGGTCCTACATACATCGGGTCATGGGAACCGTATCTGTTATAATAAACCTTAGGGGCTTCACGTAATGGTCCTAAATAATAAATACTTGCAAAGCGCTTTCTTATATAACTATTTATTCCGCGGAAATTTGTGAGTGTTTTATTATCATTACTAATTCTGAGTGAGTTAATCGGTAGTTTTCTAATATTTTCTTTCATATTTCTTATTTGCTCTAGTCCATTATATGATTTGGATAAATAGTTAAGTATATAATCTAGCTTTTCATTGTCCATTCTATAAAGGAAAATTTTAATTAAACTATAAATTTCACTTAGATTAAAGTCTCCAAGAATAGTCTCAAGATACTCCTCTATTTGTAGAATAGTATAATTATTCTCTTCTTCAGTGGTAGGTGTATTTCGTAATTTTCTACTATATATTTTTAATAACCTATAGTTATTAAATTTATTTTTTTTAGAATCATCTACTACCTCAGGAAAACTATCCAGTATGGTAGTAATTACATTATTTAAAACTTCATTTTTAAATTTGGCTAAATGCAAATTGAATTTGCAAAAAAGCTTATCAGGAAGAAAAGTATTTGTATTAACAGATATAATATCTTTTTTATTAACTTCCCGCCTGAAATCTAGTTCTATCCCCTTGCATTTTGATAAAGAATACAGATCGGGCGAGTCCAAAAAAGCTTTTTTATTAATGACATCATACTTATTAAGAATTTCTCTTCTTAAATTTTGTTTTCTATCAATTGATAGCTCAAAAGGAAATCCTTCAATCTCTCCCTTAATAGTTGAATTGAGTAAATAGGGTGCATCTTGAATATTATGTTGTGTATTAGAAGTGTTTTTGTAATTTAATGATAAATCAATAACAGAATAGTCGTTTAGATTTGTGTTATTTAATTCGTCGTAAATTTCGTACGTTTCATTATCTAATTCACTTTCATTAGATCTAAAAGTTATGGAAAATCCCAATTTCTCATCTTCTGCCGCTACATTATTAAATATATCTTTAAAATCCCCCAATGATATATACGCACCATTTAAAATTAAAGTTTCATCACTCACGGGGTTTTCTATAGTTTGTTTTAACAAGAGTAAAGATTGAATAATTGTACTTTTACCACCACTATTTTGTCCTGATAAAATAGTGATTGGTGCGAGTTCAATGTTCTCTAAGTACTTAAAAATTTTAAAATTAACTAATCCTATATTAGTTATCAAAGAATCACTCCTCCCCTAATCTATTATTAAGTATATCAAAGATAAACTTGCGATGTGGTAAAAAATACCAAATAAGGGAATAATTATGTAGTTTATAAAATAAATTATTTATCAGAAAAATAAGATTGACAGATTGAGAGTAGCTAATACCTGGAATTTTCATGATTGCATAGAGTAATGTAACAACTGCTAGACTAAACTGGCTTTCACGCCATAAAAGTGACAAATGGGATGGTTTTTGACTTGCTAGGTAATAGAAAAAGTCGCTTTCTAAGCAGACTGATGCCTGTATAAACATAAAGTTGTCCCTTGGTCATTTTCAGCCTATATGGAAGGCAACCTGGAGGCTCGTTGACGAAGAGTTTTCGGGTACCCAAAATTTCTTTTACCATTTCCCTGAATAGTTGAACGACCCAAGAAAACCGTTGAGTAAAAATCTAGGCGAACCAAGCGGGTTCATTACTCGAGCATTTTCTTGTGTGGCGGCTATACCGCTAGCTTGAAAAAGATGTGTAATAAGACATTCAGCTTGTTTGGAACTCTGACTTTCATCACAAATGAATGTAGCATTCTCATCTTGAGGTTATAATAATTCGATATTATGGATGGAGCCTTCTTCCAATATCATGATGACTTCCCCCCTTATAAAAGCATCCGCTTCATAAGGTTAATAATATATATCACTAAAAGTGCGTAAGAGCCAGTTTAGTTTATCGTTTACAAGGAGCTAGGAGTCAAATGAATTACAGATTAAAAGAGCCTGAATACCTTAAGGTTTCAAGCTCTCTATCCAAAGACTTCCGTGCCAACAACCAAGCGGTCCTCTAATTTGTCTCTGGCCATAAAACTTCCTTGCAATTACATTTATCTAAAACGCCATCAACTCTAAGTCCTTCTTTAAAAACAGTGGATGACGCGGATGGCCGCCTTTATTTTTCAGAATACATTTAGGTTCATAATCCTTCAACCGTTCCATTACCTGTTGGTTCCTCTGATGATAATGTCCATGGTCCACTCCCCAAGCGTAAACAATCTGATCTGCAGCTTCCGCAATGACATCAATCACTTCATCATTTCTACTGCCGATGGGATCCTCCACTTCCAAGAGTTCTTTCGGATCGGATGTAATGTAGGCGAATAAGTTTACGACTACAATGCCTCCATACCCCCAGCTGCGTGCAAAATTCACACACCTGTTCAATGTAGGGTCGCAAACATCATAATTCCCAACACTAGGGTTCAGCATGATAAAAAATGCCACTATTTTCCCTTTTTCATCCCAGATACACTCCAGTGCATATCTGTACGTTGGATCTTGGTCATTATCAAATTCCACTGCTACAATTTCATCGTCTCTCCAGTACCGATGGCCTGGTTTTAACATAAGCCCCTCCCCCTTTACTACAGTATAGCAAAAAGAGGACTGAAAATTTCACTTAATCTAAAAACAAGTGTATCATCCGCGCATAGGTAGAGTGTTCTTATCATTTATATAACCCTCCCCCACTACCACAAACCCACTCAATCCCCATCAAAACACACGATTCGTATGCTGTGATTTTGCTCACCAATTTTTACCAATCCCCGTAGTATAGTGGGTACTGTCAATGTGTCAAGGAAACATACATCACTTTGAAAGCGGTATCCCGACAGCCAGAAAAACTCTACCATTACCTCTTTCCACCCCACTAAAAGGAGCCGAATCGATGACCCAACAAAAACCTTCATTTGAAGAGATCTGCCAGCAGAATGAGCGGCGGATCCACTACCAGATCCACAAACTGAACATCAGAGACCCGCATCAGGAATACTACCAGGAGGGGCTTTTTGCGATGTGGAATGCGTATGAACGCTATGAGCCGGACAAAGGCCCGATGGCCACCTACTTCAACTATATGATCCGCAACCGTATGATCGACCTGATGCGGAAAGAGAACCGTCAGCAGGAGCAGCTCGCCAACTATATCGAAGAACAGAAAGCAAGCCACTCTACTGCAGCCTCACCTGAAACAGATCCACCGCAATACTTGTCGCGCGAATTCTCCGATCTCCTTCTGAGCAATCCCGCACTTTGGCAGCAGCTTAAATCCCAGTTAACCGAAAATCAATGGAAATGGGTCTACTATGCCGTGATCGACAACATGCCCATCAAAGAAATCGCCATTCAGGAAAACACGACCTCCGAAGCCGTCAAAAGCTGGGGGAAACAAGTACGGAAGAAGCTGCGCACCGATGAATTCCGCCAGCTGTTGAAACAGGAAATGAACCTTTGACCGACAGCGGGCTCCATCTCTTCGGGTGAGCCCGCCTCCTAAAAAAACACATAGACAAGGAGCAGGAACATGAACTACATTAAAGAAATCAATGCCTTCTATCATAAATTGGACTTCCAGCCACTTTCCGGAGCAGCTGTCTCCCTATGGCACGGCCTCATGCATTTCAACAACCGTTGTGGATGGAAGGAGGAATTCTCCGTCACAGCTGCCGTCCTCCAAGCCAAAGCCTGCCTGAAGCCGACCACCTTTAAAAACGCCCGCGAGGAACTCCAGCGCCTCGGTTATATCCGTGTCATCAGCCAAAGCGGAAACCGTGCAGCTATCTATCAAATGATTTCCCAGCAGGAAGAACTATTTGGACACACTGCTCCGACCAACCAGGTGCAGGCAGAAGATGCAAACACCGATCTAACAGAAATCCTTTCAAAACCTGATGTCCTTCCTGATGAGATTTCCGACCACAAACCGGCCCACACTTCCGGCCGCACAACAGACGACAAAAGCGGCCACAAATCTGACCGCAAACCTGACCCATTATATAAACAAATACATAAACAAGACCAAACCAAACAAAACCGACCTGCAGCAGAAGACGCTGTCCGTTTCCACCAGGAAAACTTCGGAGTCGCCAGCCCATTTGTTGCCGAGGAAATCATCAGCTGGATCGATGACACCAACGAGAAGCTTGTCTTGCATGCCATGAAGCTGGCCGTAACCCAAGGAAAAACCAATTGGCGATATGTCACAGGAATCCTGAAGGCATGGAAGCGGAAGGGAATCACGACGGTGGAACAGGCAGAGTTGGAGGAGAAGGCATTCCGCCAGCAGCACGTAGGTAAGCCCCACTACAACCAACATCAGCCACAAGAGGAGATTGTGCCGGATTGGTTCAAGGACCGCAAAGAAAAAGCTGCAGTCTCCTACGAGGAAACTACAGCACTACCAAAAGATGCGAACCATGAAACGGAGGAAATCGAACGGTTGCTTGCGAAAGTATCGGGGCGGGAATGTGAGGTAATTGCTTAGCGAGTGTGACTGGTATCACCCAACCGGTAAAGAACATGACAAAAGCCACAATGTCTCGTTGTGGCTGCTTTACCAGAAAAACGGACAATGGAAACCCCTATTTCCCTTTCTCGGAAACAGCTTTTTGATAAATCTCCTCAAATCGCTGCCGGAGCTCCTCTAGATCCTCCTTTTCCAACTCATACCATCGGTCAAGATCCAGGATAAACGGCTGTTCAATGCCTTCATCTTCAAAGTGAAGCAGGAGCTCCCTCAGCTTCTCTAAGTCATCCACCGGTCTTCGTCTCCGCTTTTCTTCTCCGTAGGCGATATAATCCAGGCTGGAACCATAGAGATCCGCTATTCTCATTAGCGTTTCCAGCGGGGGAGTTCTGTACTGCCGCTCATATTGCCCATATACATTCTGTGTAAAACCTAACATCGCGCTGACTTCCTTCTTATCCCAGCCACGTTCGGTACGCAATTCTTCCAGGCGTTTACCCCAATCTGGTTTCATGGTAGATTTCCCCCTTTTGCAGGGAAATCTACCATTCTCCAAACAACAATCGAGGAAAACACACGAAAAGTGTTACAGAAAGTTTAAAGAGGTAGATATAAGTACTTAGCAATCGATTCTGGACATGTTGTCAATAATGCTTCACATGCCCCATCGTAGTTATATAAGTAATACAAGCGAAAATTCGCAAATGAATTCACTAAACTAATCTACCCTCCCCCACCTATCCCACATAATATGGTAATCTATTAACAACAAAACTTTTCTGAACACCAAAAGGGGATCCTACATGCCTTTAGACTACAATAATTCCATTCCGCTATACATACAGCTGAAAGAGAGATTGGAACAACGAATAACAAGTGGCAGTTATGGCCCGAAGATACCTAGTGAACGGGAAATCATGGATGAATTCTATGTGAGCCGCAGTACGGTAAGGCAGGCCGTGGCAGAACTGGTGAAGGACGGGGTGTTGACCCGGAAACCGGGGCGCGGTACATTCGTGGCGTTGAAACCGATTGATGACTGGCTCGGCAGTTTGAGCAGTACGACCGAAACCATTGAACGGATGGGAATGCGCTCAGGCGCCAAGCTGCTGAAGTCGGAAATTATCGAGCTTCCGGATCATCTGCAGAAAGAAACAGGGCTGAGCCATGCCTTCCATTTCAAACGCCTGCGGTATGCCAACCATACTCCCATGGGAATTGAAAACCACTATTACCCGATAGAACTCGGTGAGAAAATCAATTCCTATGACCTGAATGAGGTCACCCTGTATGACTTGTTGGAAACCAAGCTAGGCATCAATACCTTTGAAGCGGATCAAGTGATCAAGTCTAGCACGCCATCCAGGGAAGATGCCAAACTGCTTGGAGTCTCTCGTCACGACAGTGTGTTGGTCACGGACAGAAAGCTGATGGATATTCATGGCAGCTTCGTAGAATTCGAGCATGCCTTCTACCGCTCTGATATGTACTCTTTTAAAATCAAATTATCACGCAAGCATAACTGACAGCCCTTCTTCCTAAGAAGGGTTTTTTTTATATCCCTCTATGCAACTGGTACGAACATTATGACAATATTTCCATCCTTTCGAGCCTTCCGTAAAATAGGAACAAATAAAATGGAGAAAGGTGTGGACTTTTTGAATTGGTATATTGTTTGGATTGTCTTCTTTATCGTCGCAATCCTGGGAGTCGGGATCCACTACTCCCGAAAAATCAAAACAGCAGATGATTATATGAAGAAGGACATAGGTTGGATCCACCTCTGCCATCTTATTGATCCACCCCGGACAAGAAAATGAC